>JBGAOL010000186.1:0-7830 GCA_044221825.1 Gemmatimonadales bacterium | reverse complement strand
ATCGCCTATGAAGGCAGCCTGAGCCTGAGCAGCGGGACGTACCTCTTTGCCCAGCGCACCACCACGCTCGGGCTCAGCACGGGCCTCGCGGTCCGTGCTGGGCCGGTGACGGTCCGGGCCACGCTCCCCGTCTGGCTGCAGAATTCCACCCTCATCAGCCCCAGCGCCATCGGCACGCCCGGCAGCGGGTCGCCCACCGGACCCACGGGGGGCGGGGGCGTGCCGAGCGGCGGCAGCTCGAGCGGCACGGTGGGGGACAGTGCCCGCGGACGGACCGGCGGCGCGGGCGGCGGGAGTGGCACGGGCGGCAGCGGGAACGGCGGGTCGGCCGCCGTGCAGGCCGAGGCGGTGGATGTCCCGGGCTCGGCGTACACCAGCTACACCGTGGCCCTCGGGGATCCCCTCGTCGCCATCGCCTGGAGTGTCCATGGCGGCGATCGGGTGAGCCTCACCCTCACCGGGCTCACCAAGATCCCCGCGACCGACACGAGCAGCTATGGCACCGGGGCGTGGGACGTCGGGGTGGCAGCCGGCAGCTCCGTGCGGCTCGATGCGGCCACGCTCCTCGGGGCCGACTTCGCCTGGTGGCACCTGGGCGACATGCCGGGGCTCGACTTCCGGGACCCGGTGAGCGGCTCCCTGAGCGTGCACCGTCTGGTGGGCGGCGGCTGGGGGCTCATGGCCTTCGCCACGGTGAGCACGAGCGCCGTCCGAGGCTACGACCCGCCGTGCCTGGTGGGTGGCGGGGTGATGCGCACGCAGGACGGCCTTGGCTGGGGGTTGCAGGCCGGGGCCGGCCTCACGGAAACGAGCCCCGACGTGAGTCTCTCCGCCTTCTGGCGGGTGGCCCTCTAGCACGGGCCTGGCGCGCCGAGGCCCCGGACGCCGCTCGCCTCACGCGAGCCGGCCTCCGGGGCCTTTCTCGCGCCGCCCCTCGCCTCACGCCATCGAGTGAATGCCGAACAGGTTGCCCTCGGTGTCGAAGGCCAGGGCCACGAAGCCGTACTCGCCCACGGAGAACTTGGGCTTGAAGAGCTGCCCGCCCGCGGCGGTGACCCGTGCGGCGGGGACCGCGCAGTCCTCGGCGGCGAAGTAGACGATGGTGCTGTTGCCCCCGGGCCGCACGCCCGGCATGAACGCCAGCGCGCCGCCGCTTCCGTACGCCGCCGGGTCCGACGGGAAGCCCCACAGCTCGGGCCCCGCCGGGCTGATCGCCGTGAGCGTCACGCCGAACACCGCCTCGTAGAACCGCCGGGCGCGGGGCATGTCCTCGACGTAGATCTCGAACCAGCGCACGGCATTGCCGGCCATGGGGCCTCCGGATGTGAACAGGGAGCGCGGGACCGCGCTCCCTGAAGCTACCCCGATCGTGGGGTTCGGCTAGCGGGGCATTTCTTCGGCGGCGGAGGGGCGGCGATTCGTTCGGGGGTCGTCGCGGATTTCACCGCAGAGGCGCGGAGGCGCAGAGGGCCGCAGAGGAACTGCATGGGGATGGTGGGACCATCGCGAGGAGAGCCGGTGCACTTGTTGTGGGTGTCGGTTCGGGTTGGGCGCCGTTCCCCATCCCCATCCGTGCTGCGAGGCCACCCTCAATTCACCGCACCCACCTTGAGGAGGGCTCACCACTCCGAGCGCAGGTCCTCTGCGGCCCTCCGCGCCTCCGCGCCTCTGCGGTGAATCGCTCGACCAGCCCCCCCCTCACCGCACCGCCCCCCACTCAGCGAAGCCGCAGCGTGTCCGGCCCCGACACGAGCGACACGTGGCAGACCTTGGCATCGATCACGTAGGTGCCGGTGGCGCTGTCGCCGGTGGCGCGCCAGACGGTGACGTCCACGGTGCCGCCCAGGGCGTGGAGCTTGTCGAAGTCGAGGTCGTCGGCCACGGCGAAGCCCTGGGGGCCGGCGCTGCCCTCGTGGATCTCGTGCAGCGTGTCGCCGGTGGCGCGGAGGATGGAGCGGCCGCTGTAGTCGCCCACGGGGGCGCCGGTGCTGTCCACCACCACCGGGACGATCATCCGGAACTCCTCGGTGCAGACCACGCCGTCGTCCTGGCAGGCGGCGGTGAGGGCCAGCAGGGGAAGGAGCGCACTCGTGAGGCGGAGCCGCATGGCGACCTCGACCGTGGGGCCCGGGATGGCCGGGCGGGGAATTCGGGATGAGATGGAGCGGGAACTCAGCCCGGGGGACGACGCGGGGGGATCACTTTCGCACACCCACCCAAGGGAGAGGGGCGGCTCGGCTCAGGTAGGCCGGCCGCGCGCCCGCTCGCGCAGCACCGCCACCAGCCGCCGCCCCTCCCCTCCCAGAGACTCCGTCAGCTCAAAGAGCGTCACCCGGTCGGCCCAGGTGGCACGCCGCAGGTGGAGCCCCGCGCTGTCCTGCTCGGCACGCGCCGGGGCGCCGAGGCTGGTGGCGTAGCTCTTCACGGTGGCCTCGAATCCCTTGGCGGGCACGTAGGCGAAGTACATGGCCTGCACCAGCTCCCCCGCGTCCAGCTCGATGAGCACCGCCTCGGTGTCCCCCGGCCGGAACTGCCGCCCGTGCGGCGTCCTGAGCCGGTAAAGCCGCGGGCCCATCTCCTCGCCGAGGATGCTGGCCTGGGTGAAGGGCTCGCCGAGCCGGATGACGCCGTAGGGGGCCACGCTGATATGACGGAAGATGGCGGGCGGGACGGCGGGCGCGGCTCTGTCCGCCTGGGCGGCGAGCCGGGGCGCCAGGAGGAGCAGGAGGACGAGGAGGAGGCGCATCACCCCTGCAACCTGACGGGAGCGGGACGGCGGCGCCAGTCGGCGTGTGCGGCGGGGCCGGGCGGGCTACATCTCCCGCTGGCCCGCCATCCGACTGAGGACGGCGGTGAGGTTGGTGATGTCGGCGTTGAGGAGGCCCCACCAGCGGCCCTGGTCCTGGATGAACGGCATGACGTCGAACTTGGTGATCGTAATGCCGTGTTCGGCGCCGAGCACCAGGCGGGTGACCACGAAGGTGGTGTCGCCCTGGACGGTGATGTGGCCGAGGGGGATCACCTGCGCGTCGCTCATGACCGCGGCCACCTCGGGATTCTGGCCGAGGGCGGACTTGAGGAGCCGCGCAAAGAGGATGGTGTCGGGCGTGGCCGCGAACTCCGCCGCGGACCCGACGCCGAAGAGCTGCTGCAGCAGGCCCACCGCGCCGGGATCGGCCACGGCGGGGGAGACGAGGTCGCGGAGCTGGCGGAGGGCGCTCGGGTGCATGAGCCGCGCGGTGCCGGCCCAGTCGCCGCTGAAGACCGCGGCGCCGTAGGCGCGGGCGGCGTCCTCGGGGGTGGCCTGGGCGGCGAGGGGCGGAGCGAGGCCCAGCAGGGCGAGGAGGAGGACGCGGCGCATGATGACTCCGACGCGAAGGGGCGAATCAGGCCACACACCCCAAACATACCCGGCTCCCACATGGTAGGGGCCGGCCATGGCCGGCCCTCCTCAAACCGACCCGGACCAGCCTGATCACGTGAGCTGCGGGGGTCAGGCGATGGGTCCGTAGACGTCGGTGCTCAGGTACTTGAGGCCCGAGTCGCAGAGGAGGGTCACCACGGTCTTCCCCGCCCCGAGCCGCCGCGCCAGCTCGAGGGCGGCGAGGACGTTGGCGCCGGAGCTGGTGCCGGCGAAGAGCGCTTCCTCCCGCGCCAGGCGGCGGGCCATGGCCTTGGCGTCGGCGGTGGGGACGGCGAGGAGGTCGTCCACCAGGGCGGCGTCGTAGAGCGGCGGGCGGTAGCCGATGCCGACGCCCTCGATCTTGTGCGGGCCGGGCTGGCCGCCCGCGAGCACCGCCGACTCCGCCGGCTCCACGATGCCGAGCCGCACCGACGGCTTGTGGCGCTTGAGCACGGTGGCCACGCCGCGGCTCGAGGCGCCGGTGCCCACCGTGTGCACGAACGCATCCACCTGCCCTTCCGCCTGCCGCCAGATCTCCTCGCCGAGCGCGTGGTAGCCGGCGATGCTGTCGGCGTTCTCGAGCTGGTTGCTCCACCAGGCGCCGGGCTCCTGCGCCAGCTCGCTGGCCCGGGCGATCATGTCGAGGATCAGCTTCTTCGTGGTCTTCCCGCCCTCGCTCGGCACCAGGACGAGCTCGGCGCCGAGCGCGGCCATGTGGTCGCGCTTCTCCTGGCTGAAGGCGTCGCTGGTGACGATGCGGATGCGGTAGCCGCGCGCCGCGGCCACCAGGGCCAGCGAGGTGCCGGTGCTGCCGCCGGTGTATTCCACGATCGTGCCGCCGGGCCGGAGCGCCCCCGAGGCTTCCGCGGCGGTGATGACGCCGAGGGCCATGCGGTCCTTCATGCTGCCGGTGGGGTTCTCCCACTCGAGCTTGGCGAAGACCCGCGCGGCGCCGGGCGGCACCACGCGGGTCAGCTCCACGAGGGAGGTGTTGCCGATGGCGGCGAGGATGTCCATGCGGGCTCCTGGGGGCGGGAAGGCGTCACCGTATAGTGCGCCCTCGCCGCGCCCGGCGCGACATCGGGGCGCAATTCAGGCCCCGCGGTACGCCTTCTCCAGCGCCGCGATGTCCATCTTCTTCATGGCCAGCATGGCCACCATCGCGCGCTCGGCGGCGGCGTCCATGCCCTGCTCGAACCAGCTCTCCATGACCCGCGGGACCACCTGCCACGAGAGGCCCCAGCGGTCCTTGAGCCAGCCGCAGACCTGGGCGTTGGGGTCGCCGCCGGCGCCGAGCTGGCGCCAGTAGTGATCGATCTCGTCCTGGGTGTCGCAGAAGACCTGCAGGGAGACGGCCTCGTTGAACTGGAACATGGGGCCGCCGTTCAAGGCGGTGAGGGGCTGGCCATCGAGCTCGAAGGCCACGGTCATCACCGAGCCGGGGGCGCGGCGGTGGATCTCCTTGCCCGCCTCGCCGTAGCGCGACATGGCGGTGATGCGGGAGTTGGGGAAGACGCCCACGTAGAAGTTGGCGGCCTGCTCGGCCTGGTCGGCGAACCAGAGACAGGGGGAGATGCGGCGCAGGGTGGGCATGCGGCTCCTTGGCGGGTGGAGCCGACAGAGATAGCCGCGCGGACGGGGAGGCGCCAGCGGCGGCGCGAGTTCAGTCACGCGCCACCGAGGGGGGGGTGCCCCTCAGTGCAGGGCGCGCCGCCGGCGGCGCACGAGCGCCATGCCGGCGAGGCCCGTGGCCACGAGCGTGAGGCTGACGGGCTCGGGCGTCACGGTGACGCAGTCGCTCTCACGGCCCGTGCTGCAGCCGCCATAGCCTCCCGCGCCGGACATGGACCAGCTGAAGTCCCAGTCCTCGGCGGTGGATGGGATGTCCACCACCATCCAGACGTTCACCCAGCCATCCTGGCCCGCTGGAGCGCAGGTCTGGTAAGCGCCCGCGAAGCCGATTGGCGTCATCTCATTCGGTGGTGCGTTGGGATCAATGGGCAGCGCATCGCACCCGAAGATCCCCTTGCCCATCGTGTACAGATACCACTCCGACATCGAGAACTCGCCATCCGGACCCTGGATCACCCAATCAAGTGAGGCATCCCAGCTCCACGGCTCCTGACCGAGGCTCCCGACGGCGCCCGACGTGTAATTGAACTGCGAGTACCAGGGAAGGCCCGGGAGTGAGTCGAAGGGGATGCCATAGGTCACCGGGTCCTGGTGGCGCAAGCGAAAGCTCTCGATCGACGAAGGTCCGATGTTGTCGTATCCATAGCTGTTGCCCTCCCGGTTCTGCACCTGGAAGAGCAGGACGGAGCCGGCCGAGGTGGACATCACCTGGATGCGCACGCTGGCGCAGGTGTGGAACGCGCCGGAGGTGCAGTAGTTGAGGAACTCGCGCGTGGTGACCACGGGGGCGTCGGCGCGGAGCGCGGCGGGGGCCAGGGCGGCGACGGCGAGGAACGGCAGGAAGCGGCGGGACATGGGAGCCTCCCGGGAGGCATCCGTGGAGGGGCGGGGAGCAGCGAGGGCCTCCTAACAATATCCCGCGTCCCGCTCCGCGCCACTGTCGCCGGGGTGCGACAGCGGCGGGGCGGTTCATGAAGGGGGCGGGTGGTCGGGATCCCTGCGGAGTGGAGGCGTCGGAGTTGCTCCCAGGCCCCCGTGGTGCCGGAGCGCCGCTCCGGCAACTCGATCCCAGAGCCCCAGTGTNGTGAGGCTGACGGGCTCGGGCGTCACGGTGACGCAGTCGCTCTCGGGGCCGGTGCTGCAGCCGCCGGCGCCGTTGAACCCTCCCCCGCCGTCCATGGACCAGCCCAGCTCCCAGTCATCGGCGGTGGAGGGGATGTCCACCACCAGCCAGAACTCCACCCAGCCGTTCTGGCCGGCGGGGGCGCAGGTCTGGTAGGCGCCGCTGAAGCCCTGGGGGGTGCCCTCGAACTCGGGCGCGTTGGGGTCGATGGGGAGGGCATCGCAGCCGAAGATGCCCTTGCCGAAGGTGTAGAGGTACCAGGCCGAGTACGTCGACTCGCCACCCTCCCCGGGGACGAGGAACCCGAGTGTCGGATCCCACACCCCGGGGGACTGCCCGAGGCTGCCGACGGGCCCCGACGTGGTGACGCCGGTCATGGGCCAGCGGAGGCCGGGCAGGGAGTCCATCGGGATGTCATGGGTCAGCCCGGGACGGCTGCGCAGCGTGAAGCTGCTGATGGAGGTTGGCCCGACGTTGTCGTAGCCGTAGCTGTTGCCCTGGCGGTTCTGGACCTGGAACACCAGGGCGGAGCCGGCGGCCGTGGAGATCACCTGGATGCGCACGCTGGCGCAGGTGTGGAACGCGCCGGAGGTGCAGTAGTTGAGGTACTCGCGCGTGGTGACCACGGGGGCGTCCGCGTGCAGCGCGGCCGGCGTGAGCGTGGCGAGGACGAGGAGCGGCAGGATGGAGCGGGACATCGGGACCTCCCGGGAGGATTCCGTGGAGGATGGGGGGACCAGCGGGCACGTCCTAACAATAGGCGCCGTCCCGCCCCGCGCCACTGTCGCCGGGGTGCGACAGTGACGGGCAGGGCTTCATGAAGGAGTGGGGCGGCCGGATATCCCCGGTGGCTAGGGGGAGACGCGCACCTCGACGTGGGGCGGGAAGGCCTGCCGCACCACCGCCGTGACCCCCTGCCCCGACACATCCACCCGCCGGAGCCTCGGCAGCGCCGCGAGCTTCACGACGCCCACGTCGGTGATGCCGGCGACCGCCGAGAGGGTGACTTCCTCGAGGCTCGGAATGGTGGCGAGGAGCTCGCAGCTCCGGTCGGTGATGTGATTGTAGCTGACGAAGTACTTCCGGAGGTTGGGCAGCGCGGTGAGGTGACTGGTGGCCACGTCCCCGGTGTCGCGGCAGTACATGAGGGTGAGTTCCTCGAGGCCGGTGCAGCGGCCGATGTGGCGGTAGCCGGCGTCGGGGACGCCCATGGGCATCAGGTGGCGGAGTGCCGGGAACTCCGGGAAGAGGGCCAGCGCCGCATCGCTCACGCCGCGCAGGCCCAGGGCCATGCTGGCCATGGCGGGCATGGTGGCGAAGGCGCGGAAGCCGCGGTCGCCGAAGTTCATCGTCTCCCGGCCCCAGATGCCGGCCAGGGTGCGCGAGCGGGCGAGCGCCACCCAGCCGTCGTCGGTGGCCTCGGTGTCCTGGCAGCTCAGGAAGCGCAGTACCGGCAACTCGGCGATCACGCCCATGGTGCCGTCGCCCGCGGGATAGGCCAGCCAGGTGAGGTTCGGGAGCGCCTGGAGTTCGGCCAGGCCGGAGGCGCCGATGCCGTTGTCGGCCTGGTCGAGGTTGAGGGCAAAGAGGCCGTCGAGGCCGTGCAGCTGGCGGAGGCCGGCGTCGCTGAAGCGGCCGCGCAGGAAGAGGTGGTTGGGCTTGGTGTCGAAGT
>JBGAOL010000185.1:0-8092 GCA_044221825.1 Gemmatimonadales bacterium | reverse complement strand
ACTGCCCCGCGCCTGGTACATCCCGCGTCGTGCACCCCGATGTCTGTCGAAAGCGCGGCCCTTGGGCCGCGCCCCGCCCCGGACCCGCCTCAGCCCCGGATCGCCGCCAGGAAGTGGTCCACCTGCCCCTTGAGCTGCTCGCCGAGCTTGGAGAGCTCGAGCGCGGCGCCTTCCATCTGGCCGGCCGCCTCGCTGGTCTCCTGGGTGGCGCGGGTCACGGCCTCGATGCTCTGCGACACGTCGCCGGCGGCGGTGGCGGTGGAATGGACGCTCTGCGCGATCTCGCCGGTGGCCGAGCGCTGCTCCCCCACCGCCTGGGTGATCACCACGGAGATGCGGTCCACCTCGTCGATGGAGCCGCTCACGCCGGTCATCGCCTGGACGGCGTTGGCGGTGGCGCCCTGGATGGCGGCCACCTGCGCGCCGATCCGCTCGGTGGCGTCGGCCGTCTGGCTGGCGAGGTTCTTCACCTCGCTCGCCACCACCGCGAAGCCCTTTCCCGCCGCGCCCGCGCGCGCCGCCTCGATGGTGGCGTTGAGCGCCAGCAGCCGCGTCTGGTTGGCCACGTGGGTGATCACCACCACCACCTGCCCGATCTGGCGCGACGCCTCATGGAGGCTCGCCATGGTCTCCTTGGCCGCGGCCATGGCCTGCACCGCCTGGCGGGAGGCCGCAGTCGAGGTCTGCACCTGCCGCTCGATCTCGCCGGTGGTGGCCGTCAGCTCCTCGGTGGCCGCGGCGATGGTGCCGACGCTCCGTGAGGCGGTGTCCGCGCCCTCCGCCACCCGCACCGCCTGCGCCGCCGTCTGGTCCGCCGTCTGCGCCAGCCCGCCGGCCGTGGCGCGCATCTCGGTGGCGGCCGCGGCCACCTGCCCCGCCACCGACTTGACCGCCGTCTCGAACTCCGCCGCCAGCCGGTGCCGCTCCTGCTCCACCACCCGGAGCCGTCCCGCCGCCTCGGCCAGGCCGTCGGTGGCGCGGTTGATGTGGCCCGCCCCGTCGCGGAAGCTGCCGAGCATGCCGCGCACCATGAAGCGGCGATGGAACTGCTGCGCCGCGGCCGCGGTGAGCGCGGCGCGCGCCTCGCGCACGAAGGCGTCGGTGAGGTCCAGCAGGTGGTTGATGCCGCGACGCATCTCGTCCACGTCGCCGCCCAGGTGGAGGTCGCGGATGCGGGGCTCGAGGTCGCCACGCGCGGCGGCGCGGCAGACGTGGATCACCTGGGCCACGGCCTCGTGGTAGCGCGCCAGCTCGGCCTTCGCCTCGGCCAGCTCGGCCGCGAGGTGCCCGGGATCGGACGGCAGCAGGGTGGTGGTGGCGGCGGTCATCGCGCGGCTCCCGCGTACTTGTGCTCGAGGGACCAGGCAAACTCATCGTACTGCATGTTGACGCTCGCGAGCACGCTCAGCAGGAGCCTGGTGCTTGCCTCCACCTGGTCCAGCTTCCCGGCGTGCTTCGCCTCCTCGGCGAGCAGGGTGCGGTAGATCGGCTCGATCTCCTTGACCGCCTCGCGCCGCGGCGTGCGGCGGTTGGAGTGATAGCCGGTGATCCGCCCGTCAGGCCCGAAGGTGGGGGTGACGTGGGCGAGGACCCAGTAGTGGTCGCCGTTCTTCGCCATGTTCACCACGTAGGCGAAGATCTCGGAGCCGGCGCCGATGGTGTCCCACAGGAGCTTGAAGACGCAGCGCGGCATGTCGGGATGGCGGATGATGCTGTGCGGCGCGCCAATCAGCTCTGCCTCCGTCCACCCGCTCACGCGGATGAAGACGTCGTTGGCGTAGGTGATGAGCCCGTTGGTGTCGGTCTTGCTGACGATGATCTCGTCCTCGTCGAAGAACCGCTCCACGCCGGACGGCTGGATCTCGCGCCGCATGGCGCCTCCCTGGGGAAGGGCGTCGGCCCCCGGGGTGGGGGACCCGGGGTCGATGTGTCTGCTATCGCACCCCTTCGCGAAGGTGTCGTGAAGGTTCCCGTCCGAAAACCTTCATGGTATGCTCCAGCGGTGCCGGAGCCCCGGCGCGAACCTTTCCCCCTCCTCCGGCGTTCCGGTCCACCATGACCCCTGCCCTGTCGCTCTGGCTGGTGCGGCTTGCCGGCGCCTACCTCACCGTCGGCGCCCTGTTTGCGCCGCTCTGGGCCTTCCGGCTGGTGAACCGCACCGATCCCGTGGCGGCCCACGGCACCGCCGGCTTCCGCCTGCTCATCCTGCCTGGCGCGCTGCTGCTGTGGCCGTTGCTGCTGGGCCGGCTCCTTCGGGGCACCACCGCGCCGCCGCTCGAGCGCACCGCCCACCGCACCGCCGCGCGGCGGGCCGCCCGATGATCCGGCCCCTGCGGGCGCGGCATCGCCGCCTGATCCTCGCCAGCTTCATTGTGGCACTGGCGTTCCTGGCGTGGGGCCTCCGTTCGCGGCGTGGGCCCGCCCCCGTGGAGGTCCCGGCCGAGCTCCGGGCGGGGACGCGATGAGCGCGGCGTACAGGGCGGTCAACTGGAACCGGCAGAAGTTCCTCTATGACAGCGTGCTCGCCGTGGCGGTGCTCGCCACGCTGCTGGCGTTCGTGGGGGTCACGCTGGGCCTCGACCCCGAGGCCACGCTCGAGACGGCGCTGATCCGCGGGCTCGGCGCCACGGCGTTTGCGCTCCTCACGGTGATCCTGCTGCTCGGCCCGCTGGCCCGCCTGGACCCGCGGGCCCTCCCCCTGCTCTACAACCGCCGGCACCTCGGCGTCACCATGGCGCTGCTGGCGCTGGGGCACGCCACCTTTGCACTCATCCAGTTCCACGCCCTCGGCGACGTGAACCCGCTGGTGAGCCTGCTCGATGGCGCCGCCGACTGGCGCCACGCCGCCACCTTCCCCTTCGAGCTGCTCGGCCTCGGGGCGCTGGTCCTCCTGCTCCTCATGGCCGCCACCAGCCACGACTACTGGCTGGCGACGCTCACGGCACCGGTGTGGAAGGCCCTCCACATGCTGGCGTACCCGGCCTACGCGCTGCTCGTGGGGCACGTGGCGCTCGGGAGCCTGCAGTCGGCGGAGGGCCCGCTGCCCGGCCTGCTGCTGCTCGCCTCCGCGCTGCTCGTCTTCGGGCTTCACCTGGTGGCCGGCTGGCGCGAGCGCGCGGGCGACGTGGAGCCGGCGGGCGCCGCTGGCTGGGTGCCGGCCTGCCGCCCCGAGGAGATCCGCGAGGGCCGCGCGAAGATGGCCGTGGTGGCGGGCGAACGGGTGGCGGTGTTCCGGCACGAGGGCACGCTCAGCGCCGTCTCCAGCGTCTGCGCCCACCAGAATGGCCCGCTCGGCGAGGGGAAGATCGTGGACGGGTGCATCACCTGCCCGTGGCACGGCTACCAGTACCGGCCGCATGACGGGTGCTCGCCGCCGCCCTTCACCGAGACCATCCCGACCTTCAACCTGGCGCTCCGGGACGGCTGGGTGCTGGTGGACCCGGTGCCCAACCCGCCCGGCACGCCGGTGACGCCGCTCCGGCTCCACTTGCCTGACTCGGCCCCCGCGCGGGACGACGAGTTCTACGTGGGCTACTTCCCCGTGGCCCCCGCCGGCATCGCGCGTGGCGCGCGCCTGCTCGCGGCCGCGGCGGTGCTGCTCGCGCTCGGCTCGGCGGTGCTCGTGGCGCGGACCCAGGGCGCGGCCGACCCGGGCCGCTTTGCATACGGGACGGTGGAGACGTTGCGGGGCCAGCTGCGGCAGCACCCCACGCCCATGCTGCTGGTCCCCGGCGACGGGGGCGCGGCCTATCGCCGCTACCTGCTGGTGGGGGAAGGGAAGCACGGCGCGGCGGCCGAGGTGGCGGGGCGCGACGGCGAGTGGGTGGACCTGGCGGGCACGCGCATCGCGCGCGGGCAGCGGGAGATGCTCGAGGTGCGGGCCGGCGGCATCGCCAGCTACACGCCACCGCCCAACGTGCGCCTCGGCATCCCGGTGCCGCCGCCGGTGGCGCTCGGCCGCTTCACGCTCCGGGGCGAGATCGTGGACAGCAAGTGCTGGCTCGGCGTCATGAAGCCGGCCACGGGCAACGTGCACCGCGGCTGCGGCCATCGCTGCCTGCGGGGCGGCGCGCCGGCCTTCCTGATGGTGGGCGCCCACGGCGACGCCGACGCGCTGCACCTCCTGCTCACTGCCGAGGACGGCAGCCCCGCGCCGGGGCACTTGGCGGAGCTGGTGGGCCGGCCCGTGGAGCTGTCGGGCGAGGTGGTGCGGGAGGGGGACCTGCTGGTGATGCGCGTGGGGCAGGCCGTGGTGGCGTTTTGAGGAAGGCGGCGCGGCCCAAGGGCCGCGCGTTCGACAACCAGTGGAGGTGGCGACGGGCTTCGGCCTGCGACACGGCAACGCAAACGGCGCGACCCCCTGGGCCGCGCCGTTCGTGCCTGCCATTCCGGGAAGAGCTGCGCTAGGGCACGACCGCCACGGAGTCCACGAAGTAGTTGGTGTCCCCGAAGCAGGAGGTGGGGATGCCGCGGTGCTCGGTGTAGTGGAGCCGCACGTTCTTGCCCACCAGGGAGTCGAGCTGGCGCGCCACCCGCTCGTCGCGGACGGTGAAGTACCAGATGTCCGGCGCCACGTTGGCCACCACCGACTGCCACAGCTCGCCCTCGTCCGTCTTGCAGACCCAGCCCTTGCGCGAAAACTTCTGCAGCAGGCCGCTCCGGAAGCCGTTGGAGTAGTCCCAGTGCAGCGCCACCCAGGTGTAGAGCCCAAAGCTCAGGAACAGGATCCCGGGCACGATCACGAGCCAGCGCTTCCAGCGAAGCGGGGCACGCGCGGGCGCGGGAGGCGGCGCGGCGACGTCGGGGGTGGTCATCGGACGGGACCGGTGAGGGGGAAGGGCCGGGCCGCGCGGCTCACTGCACGCCGCGCGGGTTGGTGGAGAACACGAGGCCGCTGGCGAGCACGAACACCCAGCCGGCCTTCTCGTGGTCGTTCTTGAAGCGGTAGGCCAGGTCGAGCCGCGTGGGATTGGCGTCCGCCGCGCGCGACGCGCCGAGTCGGAGCCCCAGGCCCACGTTGGTGCCGGTGCGGCGCCTGTCGGTGTGCCACCAGGCGCCGCCGTGGTCCACGAAGCCCGCCACCCCGAGGTCCAGCGCCTTGAAGACGTCCTCGCCGAACATGTAGCGGTACTCGGCCGTGGCGAAGTAGCTCCGGTCGCCGGTGAAGGCGTGGATGGGGAAGCCGCGCGGGCCCTGGGCAAAGCCCAGGTCGAACTCGAGCGCGGGCTGCGGGTTCTTGATCCAGCCGATGTCGGCGTGGCCAATGAGGAGGTGCTTCCGCGCCGGCGTGAGCACCGCGGTGCCGCCGAGCTGCACGGAGCCGGAGTCGAGGCCGGCGGAGGAATAGAGGCCGTTGGCGCGGGTGTCAATCCACGCGAAGCCGTCGCGCTTGCCGAGCTGGGTGCCGATGCGGAGCTGCGCCAGGAGGCCGACGCCGTCGCGGTCGTAACCCAGCATCTCGGGCGCGGCGACTACCTGAAGGCGGAGCAGGTTGCTCACGTCCACGTCCTCGTCGCGCCCCACGCGGGTGAAGCCGCGGGCCACCACGTAGTTGGCGCGGCGCCACTCGAAGTAGGGGCCGATCGCGGCGGTCAGCGAGCGCTCGCCGGGCTGGTCGTTCCAGATGGCGTAGTCGTCGCGGCGCACCTGGGCCATGACGCCCACGCGCTTGTACCCGCGGCGGCTGTGGTCCAGCGCATATGCGAAGTCCACCCGCCCATGCACGAAGCGGCGGCGGAGCGAGTCGCTCGCGTCGCTGTTGCCGTCGCGGAAGCGGAGCACCCGCTCGTCGCGGATGTCGAACAGCGTGTAGACGCCGGCCCGGTCGTTGAGCGAGAAGAACGGCCGCTCCACCGCCACCGAGGCGCGCTCGCCATCGGAGCGGTTCTCGTAGCGGAGCCCGAGCAGCACGCTCCGCGCGATGAGCCGCGGCTGCAGGAACTGGAAGTTGATGAGCGAGCGGTCCGGCGTGTGGCGGTAGCGCGTGGCGAAGCGGGTGCCGGTGCCGATCAGGTTCCGCTCCACCAGGCCCGCCATCCAGTCGGTCTGGTTGCCGGCGCTCCGGAAGCGGGCGTCGAGCTGGGTGGACCAGCCGTCCTGGGTCCGCACCTTCACGGTGAAGCCGCTGTCGGTGGTCACGGTGTCGAGCTGCACCTTCCGGAACAGCCCCGTGGTGCGGAGGTTCCGCAGCGTCTCGGCGGCGGTGAGCGAGTCGTAGGCGTCGCCCGGCTGGAAGAGGATCTCGCGGCTCACCACGCTCGGGATGGTGGTGACGTGGAGCCCGTTCACCAGCCGCGGCAGCCAGCCCTTGGCCTCGTCCTCGGCGAAGATGTCCGAGCGATGGACCTCGATGTGCCGGATGATCGGGCGGCCGGGCGAGTCCTGGTCGCGCGGCTGGACGGGGACGAACGCCGAGTCGCGGCGGGTCAGCGAGTCGCGCGGCTGGACGCGGACGAAGGCCGAGTCGCGCCGCGGGGGCGTCGGGTCCTGGGCCGAGAGAAGCACGGGGGCCGCCGACAGCAGCGCTGCCGCGACGAGGCTACGAAACTGCAGACCTGGCTCCGGGAAACTGGACCGCGAAAAATAGCCGCCTGCCTAGGGGTGGCGCCAATCGGGCCTGGCGCTGGGGTGGGCTGCGTGGGGGATTCACCGCAGAGGCGCGGAGACGCGGAGAATTCCCACCTCGCCGGGCCCCGGCTAGAACTCCGCCCGCATCATGAGCCAGCGGTAGCGCGTCTTGGCGGGATGCAGCAGGTCGTTGAGCGCGCCGACGGCCTTGTAGAGGAAGCGGCCCTCGTGGTTGGCGAACTGGTCGTTGTCGCAGTGCGGGCAGCGGGTGTGGCGGGTGTGCTTCCAGAGGTTGAGCGTGCCGGTGCGGAACCGGAGCAGCGCCGGCGACCAGGCGCGCACCGGCCAGGTGTCCTGGATGTGATAGGCACGGGCGCCGGGGAAGAGGGCCTTGAGGTCGTCCGCCGCGAAGCTCCGCCGGTGCCCGTGCAGGTGGAATACCTGCCCGCACTTCGGGCAGCGGTGCGACCACTCGAGGAAGTTCTCCTGCCACGGCACCGTGATCACCACGTGGCGCCGCGCCACCCGGCGGATCTCCCGCGCGGCCTCGGGGAGCCGCGACGGCTCCAGGTGCTCCAGCGTCTCGGCGCAGAGCACCGCGTCGAAGGCACCGTCGTGGAAGGGCAGCGTGAAGATGGAGCTGGCGAAGGCCGGCCGCGTCACGTGCCGCAGCGCCCGCCGCGCCAGGTCGGTGCCGAAGGCGCGCTTCCCCGCCCAGCGATTGACCAGGTCCCCGCGGCCGCAGCCCACTTCGAGCAGCGACTCCACGTCGGGCGGGATCAGCGCCAGCGTGGCGCGGATCCGCTCCAGCTCCGACGGCGCCTCACGCGTGGCGGCGTGGACGTCGGTGCCCTCGAAGCGGAGGATGCTCGACCGGTCTTCCTGCACGATCCTATCCCTTCCGGGCCGCCGCCGGCCCCTTGAGCCCCTTGAGCGCCACCAGGTCGCGCAGCGCGCGCAGGTCCTCGGCCGGGATGACGCCCGTCATCCGGCCGACCACAAGGTAGCCGGTGACGAGGAGAACCGCCCCCGCCAGGAGCTTGAGCGGGTCGCTCGCGAGGAGGAGCGCCAGCGACGCGGGAATCGCCGCGAGCCCCGCCACGCCGAAGCTCCGCGCCAGCGCCGCGTAGGGCAGCGTCTGCCACCAGCCGAGCTCGAGGCGCGCGCGGATGACGCGGAGCAGCACCGCCGCCGCCAGCACCTGCGACAGCACCGCCGCGAACGCCGGCCCCGCAATGCCGAACGCGTGCCAGAGCGGCACCACCAGTGCGGCATTGAGCAGCAGCGCCGCCACCGAACTCGTCACCACCGGGCGGCTCTCGCCGAGGGCCCGGAGGATGCCCGAATAGGCGCAGACCCGGAGCGGCAGGAGCAGCAGGTACACCCGGAACGGGATCACCGCCTCCACGAACCCCGCCGTGAACAGCACCCGCATCGCCGGCTCGGCGAAGAGCATGAAGAACCAGAAGGCGGGCATCATGATGAGCCCCACCTTCACCGCCGAGGCGTGCCTGAGCTCGAGGAA
>JBGAOL010000184.1:0-8100 GCA_044221825.1 Gemmatimonadales bacterium | reverse complement strand
TATTGTGACCGCTGCGCCCGGGGCGGCCCCGCCGTCCGCCAGGACGCGTACCTCTCGCCCAGGATGGGCATCGAGGGCGACGGCCGGAAGCCCGTGGTCCCGTTCCTCTGGCTCAACGCGGGCGTGAGTGATGGCGGCCGGTCCCACCGGATCAGCGTCGAGCCCGAGGTGGCGGTGAAGGTCAACAGCCGGTTCAGCACGTCCTTCTCGACGAGCCTCGCCCGCAACACCGACCATACCCAGTACTTCGACACCTTTGCCGACAGCACGGGGCTGGAGCACTACACCTTCGCGCACCTCGAGCAGAAGACGCTGAGCTTCACCTGGCGTCTCGACTACACCTTCACCCCCACTGCGACCTTGCAGGTGTACGCCTCCCCGTTCATCACCAAGGGCACCTACAGCCGGGTGCGCGAGTTCGAGGATCCGCGGGCGCGGGACTTCAACGCCCGGTACCAGGCCTACGGGGACACCGCGGTGACCAGCAACCCGGGCGGCTTCAACTTCCAGCAGTTCCGCTCCAACGTGGTCTTCCGCTGGGAGTACCGGCCGGGCTCCACGCTGTTCCTGGTCTGGAGCCAGGGCCGCGAGAACTTCGCGCCCGTCGAGGGACGCGAGTCGTTCGGCGGGGACCTCGGCGACCTCTTCGACCGCCGGGCGGACGACACCTTCCTGGTCAAGCTGTCCTACTGGTTCCCGCGCTAGGGCCGGGGCCTGGGGGAGTGGTGGGAACCATTCCCCCTTGCCCGGCCTTGTAAGTTTGACGACAATCAAACCATGAAGACTGACACCAAGGCCGCAGGCCTCTCGTCCAAGCAGTTCGAGCTGGTGGGGAAGGCCCTCGCCGATCCGCGGCGCATGGCCATCCTCGAGGCCATCGGGACTGCCCGGGAATACTCCTGTCAGCGGCTGTGTGAGCAGTTCCCGGTCACCAAGGGGACCATCTCGCACCATATGAAGGAACTCGTTCGCGCCGGCCTGATTACAGCGCGGAAGGAAGGGCCGTACCGGTTCTACGAGGTGCGGCGGGAGGTCCTGGCGGCCTACACGGCCGAGTTGCTCCGCCGCGTGGCCCGGGTGGCCGGAGACTAGGGCCTGATGTCGTGTGGGACCGCGGTTTTCCGCTTTAGAGTTTGATAGTTGTAAAACTGTTGCACGGGTACGGAAACCCGAAAGGAGCGCCCGGATGTCCCCCTCGTCCTTCGCTGCCCGCCGTCGCGGTGTGGCCTCAGTTGCCCTCGTCGCGTCGGTGGTGCTGATCGGCGTGCTCCTGGTGGCCTGGAAGCGGAACGCCAACGCCAGCGCGGCCAGGGCCGCCGCCGGCTTCCCCGAGCCCGTCGAGCTCGTCACCCTGGCCACGGCTTCCCCGGCCCAGCACCGGAACACCACCACCGCCATCGGCACCGTCCTGGCGCTCGAGTCCATCACCCTCCGCAACGAACTTGCCGGCACCGTGC
Source organism: Gemmatimonadales bacterium (assembly GCA_044221825.1). Lineage (GTDB taxonomy): Bacteria > Gemmatimonadota > Gemmatimonadetes > Gemmatimonadales > GWC2-71-9 > JADJOM01. The sequence continues at coordinate 6,643 of JBGAOL010000184.1, read as the reverse complement.
GCTCGGTGGCGCTCACGCCGGGGGCCATCGTGGAGCCGGGCGCCGTGCTCGTGGCCCTCGACGTGTCGGTGGAGCGTGCCGAGCTGGCCGCCCAGCAGGCCGAGGCCCAGCTGGCCCAGACCACGCTGGAACGGCTGGAGCGGCTGCGGCAGCACCAGGCCACGAGCCAGGAGGAAGTGGACCAGGCCCGCGCCCAGCGCGACATCGCCCAGGCCCGCATCGCGCGCATCGAGGCGACCATCGCCAAGAAGACCATCCGGGCCCCGTTCCGGGCGCGGGTGGGCATCACCGACGTGCATCCGGGCCAGTTCCTGAATGAGGGTGTGGTTCTGACCACGCTGCAGGGCGTGGCGGAGGCCGTGCACGTCGACTTCGCCGTGTCGCAGGAAGTGGCGGCCGGCATCCGGGTGGGTGGCACCGTCGAGGTGCGGACTGCCGATGACGCTGCTCCGCTCGCGGCCAGGGTCGTGGCCATCGACTCCCGCGTGGACCCCGTCACCCGGAACGCCACCGTGCGCGCGCGGCTCCATGGCGGCCGCACGCCGCTGAGCCCTGGCGCTTCCGTCCGCGTCGAGGTGCCCGTGGGCGGCCTTGTCAGCGCACTGGCCCTCCCGGTGAGCGCCCTCCGCAAGGGCCCCGGCGGCGATCACGTGTGGGTGGTGGCCAGCGACAGTGCCGGCCAGCGGCGCGCCCACGCCCGGCTGGTGCAGGCAGGCCCGGTGCTCGGTGACACGGTGCTCATCCTGGATGGCCTCGAGGCGGGCGAGCAGGTGGCCGCCTCCGGCAGCTTCAAGCTGCGCGAGTCGGTCCGGGTCGAGGCGCAGCCCACGCCGACCGCCTCGGCGGCCGGCACCAAGTAAGGCGAGGGGACGGATCCCATGCGGTCATTCACGGACGTGTTCATCAAGCACCCGGTCCTCGCCATCGTGGTGAACCTGGTGCTGGTGCTGGTGGGCTGGCGCGCGCTGGCCAACCTGCCGGTGCAGCAGTACCCCAAGATCGAGCAGTCGTCGGTGGTCATCACCACCGTCTATTACGGCGCCAGCGCCGAGACCGTGCGCGGCTTCCTCACCACGCCCATCGAGCGGGCGGTGTCCGCGATCAGCGGGGTCGATTACGTGGAGTCCACCAGCCGGGCGGGTGTCTCCACGGTCACGGTGCACCTCAAGCTCAATCACCCGAGCACCACGGCCCTGGCCGAGGTGACGGCCCGGCTGCAGCAGGTGCGGGCGGAGTTGCCGCAGGAGGCGGAGCCGCCGGGCGTGGAGGTGCAGCGGGCCGACCGGCCGTATGCCACGTTCTACCTGAGCTTCACCTCGAGCGAGCGCTCGGTCCCGCAGGTCACCGACTGGCTGGTGCGGACGCTGCAGCCGCAGCTCGCCACGGTGGCGGGGGTGCAGCGGGTCACCATCGAGGGTGGGCAGCAGCTGGCCATGCGCGTGTGGATCGATCCCCAGCGGCTCGCCGCCGTGGGCCTGGCCCCGGGCGACGTCTACGCCGCGCTCCAGCGCAACAACTACCTCGCCGCCGTGGGCCAGACCAAGGGCGACCTGGTGCAGGTGAACCTCCTGGCCAACACCGACCTGCGCACCGTGCAGGAGTTCAGCGACCTCATCGTCGCGGAGCGGAACGGCGCCGTGGTGCACCTGCACGACGTGGCGCGGGTGGAGCTGGGCTCGGAGGAGGCGGACTTCATTGCCAAGTACGGCGAGAAGGAGGGCGTGTACCTGGGCATCTGGACCCAGGTGGGCGTCAACGAGATCGACGTGTCGCACCGGCTCAAGGCGGAGATGGAGCGCATCCGCCCCACGCTGCCGCCCGACATCGACATGCAGATGGCCTACAACGGCACGATGTTCATGGAGAACGCCCTGGAGGAGATCTCCAAGACGCTCACCGAGACCATCCTGATCGTGGCCGTGGTGGTGTTCCTCTTCATGGGTTCCATCCGGACGGCGCTGGTGCCGCTCGTGGCCATGCCCATCTCGCTCGTGGGGGCGGCCATCGTGATGTGGGCCGCGGGCTTCAGCCTCAACCTGCTCACGATCCTGGCCATCGTCCTCTCGGTGGGCCTCGTGGTGGACGACGCAATCGTGGTGGTGGAGAACGTGGAGCGCCACGTGCGAGAAGGGCGGACGCGGATCCAGGCGGCCCTGGTCGGCGCCCGGGAACTGGTGGGCCCGGTGCTGGCCATGACCGTGACGCTCGCCGCGGTGTACACGCCGATCGGCTTCCAGGGCGGGCTCACCGGGACGCTGTTCCTGGAGTTTGCCATCACGCTCGCGGCCGCGGTGGTGGTCTCCGGCATCGTGGCGGTGACGCTCTCGCCGGTGATGAGCAGTCGCTTCGTCAACGAGCACGGGCAAGAGACCTGGCTGACCCGCCGGGTGAATCACGGCTTCGACTGGGTGCGGGACCGGTACACCCGGGCCCTCGATGGCGCGCTCGGCATCCGCTGGGCCGTGGTGGTGACGGCGCTCCTCGTGATGGTGGCGGCCGTGCCGCTCTACCGGAACAGCAAGAGCGAGCTGGCACCGGTCGAGGACCAGAGCCACATCAGCTTCTTCATGCAGGCGGCGCCCGACGCATCGCTGGTGGCCACCAACCGCGCCACCCTCGACGTGGTGCGCACGGTCCAGGCGTTTCCCGAGGCCAAGTTCATGTGGTCGCTCACGGCCAACTGGGGGGCGTTCGGCGGCATGCTGGCCAAGGACTGGCGCGAGCGCAGCCGTTCCACCGAGCAGATGCTGCCGGAGATCTATGGGGCGGTGTCGCAGATCCCCGGGGTGCAGGTGTTCCCGCGCCTCGACCCGCCGCTGCCCACGCCCGGCCAGTACGACGTGGAGCTGGTGATCCAGGGCGACGCGCCGCCCGAGCAGCTGCTGCAGACCATCGGCCAGATCGTGGGCGCTGGATGGCAGAGCGGCAAGTTCCTGTACGTGGACACCGACCTGAAGATCGACCTCCCCGAGGCGCGCGTCGTCATCGACCGCGAGAAGGTGGCCGACCTGGGCCTCGACCTGGCCAGTGTGGGGCGCGAGCTCGGCACGCTGCTCGGCGGCGGCTACGTGAACCGCTTCAACTACTTCGACCGGAGCTACAAGGTCATCCCGCAGATCGGCGAGGCGGACCGCGCCACCGTGGGCCCGCTGCTCGACCTCAAGATCAAGACGCCGAGCGGGGTGCTGGTGCCGGTGAGCACGTTCACCCGGATCGAGTCGGGCACCGCGCCGCGGACGCTGCAGCGGTTCCAGCAGCGGAACGCCGTGCGGGTGTTCGGCGGCGTGAAGCCGGGGGTCACCAAGGAGGAGGGGCTCCGCGTGCTGGAGCAGGCGGCGGCGGCCACCGGCGACCCGGGGATCATCCTGGACTACGCCGGCGAGTCGCGGCAGATCCGCCGGGAGGGCGCGGCGCTCACCGTGACGCTCGCCTTCGCGCTGGTGCTCATCTACCTGGTGCTGGCGGCGCAGTTCCAGAGCTTCCGCGACCCGCTGATCGTGCTGCTGGGCTCGGTGCCGCTGGCCATCTCCGGCGCGCTGGTCTTCAGCTACCTGGACCTGACCACGATCAACATCTACTCGCAGGTGGGCCTGATCACGCTGGTGGGGCTCATCGCCAAGAACGGCATCCTGATCGTGGAGTTCGCCAACAAGCTGCAGGAGCAGGGCAAGGCCAAGCTCGACGCGCTGCGGGAGGCGGCGGGCACCCGGCTCCGGCCCGTGCTCATGACCTCGGTGGCGACGGTCTTCGGCCACCTGCCGCTGGTGTTCGTGACCGGCCCGGGGTCCGAGGCGCGGAACTCGATCGGCATCGTGCTGGTGACCGGCATGGTGGTCGGCACGGTCTTCACCCTGTTCGTGGTGCCGGTGTTCTACGCGCTCATCGCGGCGGACCACCGGGCCCAGCCGGCCGAGGAGGGTGTGGCCCTCCCCGCAGGCGGCTTCACGTCGGAGGAACCGGCTCATGCGTAATCCGATCCTTCCGGGCCTCGCGGCGCTCCTCGCGGGCGCGGCCGTCCCGGTCACGGCCCAGCAGGCGGTGGCGTTTGCGGCACCGATGTCCTCGGCCATCATCGTTGCCCCGGCCGCGGACCCGGGCGAGGTGGGCCTGGACTACTGGCACCGCCTCGGCGACAGCACCCTGTCGCGCCTGCTCACCGAGGCGCTGGGTGCCAACCTGGATGTCCGCGCGGCCGAGGCGCGCGTGCGGTCGGTGCGCGCGGCGCGGAGCCGGGCCACCTTCCAGCTCCTGCCCGAGGGGCAGGCCACCGGCGGCTACACGCGCCGGCGGCTGGCGGGTGGAAGTTTCCCCGGGGTGAGCGGCAGGCTCCCCAACGAGGACCTGTGGGACGCGGGGCTCGACGCGTCGTGGGAACTCGATGTCTTCGGGCGGCTCCGCTCCAACGTCCGCGCGCAGGGCGCGCTGGTGCAGGTGAGCGAGGCGGACCTGCGGGGTGTGCAGGTGGCGCTCGCGGCCGAGGTGGCGCGCGCCTACTTCGACCTGCGCGGGGCCCAGGAACAGCTCGCCGTGGCGCGGAGCAACGCCGAGAACCAGCAGCGCACGCTGGACCTCACGCGGGAGCGGCTGGAGGCGGGGCGGGGCACCGCGTTCGACACCGAGCGCGCCCGTGCGCAGCTGGCCGTGACCCGGTCGCAGATCCCGGCCGTCCAGGCGCAGGCCGATGCGGCGACGTACCGGATCAGCGTCCTCCTGGGACGCGCGCCCACTACCCTCGCGGGGGAACTCGCCATGCCTGGGGCTGCGCTGCTGTTCCCCGACTCCGTGGTGGTGACTGATGCGGACCTGCTGGTGCGCCAGCGGCCCGACGTCCAGGCCGCCGATCGGTACGCCGCCGCACAGTCGGCCTTCGTGAGCGCGGCCAAGGCTGAGTACCTGCCTCGGCTGTCCATTGGCGGGCAGGCTGGCCTCCTGGCGCAGGATGCGGGCGGCCTCGGGGACAACGGGAGCTTCCGGTATGCCGTCGGGCCGGTGCTGAGCTGGCCGCTCTTCAGCTTCGGGCGCATCGGCGCCGCCGTGTCGCAGGCGCGGGCGGAGGAGGATGCGGCGCGGGTGGAGCACCGCCAGGCCACGCTGGCCGCGCTGGAGGAGGTGCAGAACGCGCTGACCCGCTATCACGCCGCGCGAGAGCGGGCGGCCGAGCTCGAGGTCGCGGGCGACGCGAGCAGCCGGGCGGCCGAGCTGGCCCGGATGCGGTACACCGAGGGGATCGCGGATTTCCTGCAGGTGCTCGATGCGGAGCGCACGCAGCTCGAGTCGGAACAGCTGCTGGTGGTGGCCCGGACCGATGCGGCCACCGCGTACGCGGCCCTCTACAAGGCCCTCGGCGGACGCTGAGCCGGGCGGGCGCTGGTCCACAACAGGGAGGTCGTCCTCATGGCCGGGGGGCGGCCTCTCTTCCCGTTCCCGCCATGGGACGCCCGAGGGCGGGCTGTCGGCCGGCGCGGATCGGGATAAGTTGGGTTGACCCCCACATCTGGATGTGTCGCGCATGGACTCGATGGACCCCGAGGGAGGAGCCAGATGACCGGCGGTCCCCGCCTCGCCGGCCGGGCGGCCAGTGCGCTGACGCTTGCGGCCGCACCGCTCGCGCTGACGCGGGCCTTCGAGGCCGTAACACTCCCCTGGTGGCTCTCCACGCCGGCGCTGCTGTTCGCCGCGTTCGTGACGCTGGCCTGCCTGTCGATGGGAGTGTTCATGGGGTGGCGAGGTCGTTCGGTGATGCTGGTGGTGGCCGGGGTTGTCGGCGGGGCCGTGGGCGCCGTGCTCTGCCTGGCGTACGGGCGCATGCTCCTCGGGCTGGGAGGCGGGGGATGACTCTTCCCCTCCACGACCACGCGGGCCTCGCCCCGCCCGAGCGCGTGGCGCTCCTCGCCACGCTCGGCAGCTTCACGTCCCTCAGCGAGGTCCTGGGCTGGGGCCGCAGTCTCGTGCCGCCGCGGGGCCCCGCCGAGATCCTGACGCAGGACGAATACACCCACGACGTGGTCTTCGAGCTGGCGGCCGACCGCTGGCTGGTGTTCGACACCACCTGACTCGGCGCCGTGACGGCGGTCGCCGTCTGGCCCTCGCATCCCTCGCCCCGCGCGATGCTCGACGCCCGGTTGGCGCGCGGCTGGCGGCCCACGCCGTCCGGCCTCAAGACCGGCCCTGCGGTGCTCGGCTATGCCGCCTGTGTCTTTCAGGCTCACGACCCCGGCCCGGTGCCGGAGGAGCGCTGATGCACTATCTCCTGTTCTACGACGTGGTGCCCGACTACGTGGAGCGCCGCGCGCCCCTCCGGAGCGCGCACATTGCGCTCGGTCGCGAGGCGCTGGCGCGGGGCGAGCTGGTGCTGGGCGGCGCCCTCGCCAACCCCGCCGACGCCGCCATCCTCCTCTTCAAGGGCGATTCCCCGGCCGTGGCCGAGCGCTTCGCCGAGGCCGATCCCTACGTCAAGGAAGGATTGGTGCGCCGCTGGTGGGTCCGGGAATGGACGACGGTGGTCGGCGACCTGGCCGAGGTGCGACTGCCGCCGGGAGCGTGACCGCCTGCCGCTTGCGCCCGCTGCCGGGCACCCGTTAGTTGAAGATCATGCCCTCACTCTTCCGATCCATGGCCGCCCCGCTGGTGGCCATGCTGGTGG
>JBGAOL010000183.1:0-8104 GCA_044221825.1 Gemmatimonadales bacterium | reverse complement strand
CAGGAGAATCAGCCTGCGAGCTGCTGCTTAGTCGGCCCGACGGGCGGAGGCGCGGACGGCGCTGCGGAGCGTGGCCTTGGCGCTGGCCTTGGCGTGGGACTTCTTGGCGAGACCCTTGAACGCGAACTTGCCACCCTTCACCTCGGCCTCGTCCTTGGCGCTGGGCTTCCGGATCTCGAGATCAGCGAGCTTCTTGGCCATGACTGCCTCCTGGAGTGGGAACACGGGGGGTGCTGCCGACGCCCTCCCCTAAGGCACTCTCCGTGCCAGCCCGGCTTGTCAGGGAAAGACGCGGCCTGACAACGACTTGGCGTTGCAGGCGCGGAACGTCTGGGTCCGGGGTGGCCCGATTCTGGGGAGCACCGGCCCTGAAACAGGGCCAACCGGGTCAGTGGCTCCGGCCCAGCTCGGCGAGCTTGCGGTCCAGGGTGGACCGGGAGAGCCCGAGGGCCCGGGCGGCGCGGCGCTTGTTGCCTCCCACCCGCTGCAGCACCGCCTGGATGTGCCGCTGCTCGGCGGCCCGGAGGGAGAGGTCCTCCCCCGGGATGGCGCCGGGGATGTGGTGGTCGCCGGTCTCGGGGTCGGGGGCCAGGTTCTCGAGGAGGAGCACCTCCGGCTCGATCTTCCGGCCCTCGGTGAGGGCCACCGCCGTCTGGATCACCCGCTTAAGCTCCCGCAGGTTGCCGGGCCAGGGGTGCGCCAGCAGCCGCTCCAGCGCCGCGCCGGCCACTGCCGTGATCACCTTCCCCTGCTCCGCGCAGGCCCGCTCCACCTCGGACACGATGAGCGCCCGCATGTCGTTGGGCCGCTGCCGGAGTGGCGGCAGGCGCAGCGTGATGCCGCTGACCCGGTAGAAGAGATCGCGGCGGAACTGGTCGTCGGCCAGGAAGCGGGTGATGGGGTGGTGGGTGGCCGAGATGAGCCGCACGTCGGCTTGGAGCAGGGCCTCGCTGCCGAGCCGCTCGAACTCGCCGTACTCCACGGCGCGCAGGATCTTGGCCTGCGCCGAGAGGCTCATGTCGGCGATCTCATCCACGAAGAGCGTCCCGCCGTCCGCCTGCTCGAACTTCCCCTTGAGCCGCCGGTCCGCCCCCGTGAACGCCCCCTTCTCATGGCCGAAGAGCTGGCTGTCGATGAGCGTGTCGCTCAGCGCGGCGGCGTTGAAGGCCACGAACGGTGCCTTGGTGCGGCTGGAGGAGTTGTGGAGGGCGTGGGCCAGGATGGTCTTGCCGGTGCCGGTCTCGCCGAGGATCAGGAGCGGCAGGTCGGTGCGGGCGGCGGCGCGGGCCAGCTCGAGGCAGGTCCGCATCGGCTCGTCCTCGCTCTGGAAATCGTCGAGAGTGAAGCGCGACTCGCGCGCGGCCCGCTCCGCCCGGGTTTCCGGGAGGACGCCGAGGGGCCGGCTCAGCCTCGGGAGCTGGCTCACCGGCCGGTGTCGGCCGGCATGGCCGCCTCCGTGGGCGGGGCCTCGCGCAGGTTCTCGCGCAGGGCGCGCACCGGCTCGAAGACGTAGCTCAGCACCGAGCGCTTCCCCGTCACCACCTCACCGAGGCCACCCATACCGGGCTGGAGCGGGCGGGGAATGCCGCGGACCCGGACGGTGGAGTCCTCGAGGTCCACCAGGGCGCGGAAGCTGGCGCTGTCGGTGCGCGTGGAGCCGCCGGGGCCCACCCAGCGCACCGTGCCGAAGCGCACGCCGAAGCGCTGGTAGGGGAAGGCATCGTAGCGGAGCTTCACCCGCTGACCGGGCTGCACCATCGGGACGCCGGTCTCCGGCACCACCAGCACGGCCTGGAGCTGCGCGCCGCGGCAGCCCACCTCCGCCAGGATCTCGCCCTCGCGCACGATGGCGCCGGCGGAGCTGACGTGGAGCCGGATCACGGTGCCGGCGCAGGGGGAGAGCACCACCATCCCCGAGTCGCTCAGGTCCACGAGGTCCTGGCCCAGCGCGCCGATTCGGATGCGGGCGGTCTCGATGGACTGGTCCAGGGTGCGGCGGGCCTCCTGGTACTCGAGCTCGCGGGCGGCATCATCCTGGCGGATCCGCTCGATGGCCGCGCGCACGTCGTCCCGCTCGTCCTCGGCGGTGGCGATCTCCTCGGCGATGGTGCTGGCCTCGAAGTCGAGGCGCGCCGCCTCGAGCCGGCCCACGGAGCCGCGGCGGACGCCGGAGTTGGCGCTGTCGGCCAGCTCCTTGAGGAGGGCCAGGCGGTTCCGCTTGGAGCCGAGGAGGCGCTCGAGGTAGGCGCCGCGGCTCTCGAGGCGGCGGATCTCGGCCTGGTTGGCGCGGCGGTTGGTCTCGCGCTGGCTCTGGGCAATGACCAGGCGGTTCTGGTCGGTGCTCTTCTGGGTCTCGAGGGTGCGGCGGTCGGCGGCGCGGTCGCCCATGGCGGAGGAGCGGATGACCACGAGCGGGGCGCGGCGCTCCACCTGCTGGCCCTCGTTGACGTCCACGCGCGCCACCACGCCGTCGCGGAAGGCGCGCACTGGGTCCACGCCGGAGACGGGCAGGAGCGTGAAGCGGCCGCCCACCGTCTCGGGGATCCGCACCACGATGACGGCGATGACCGCCACGAGGGCCAGCACCAGCAGGAACCAGCTGAGGCCGGTGGCCGCCCAGTGGGGCGGGGTGGCGTCGAGGAACTCGGTGTCGTCGCTGGGCGAGGGCATCAGATCCCGAGCTGCTGGCTGACGAGGTAGAAATAGAGGCCCTGGCGCTTCATCAGGTCCTCGTGGGTGCCCTGCTCCACCAGGCGGCCCTGCTCCAGGACCAGGATCAGGTCGGCGTCGCGCACGGTGGAGAGCCGGTGGGCAATGACGAACGACGTCCGGCCCTGGAGCAGCTGGTCAATGCCTTCCTTGACCGCGCGCTCGCTCTCGGTGTCCAGGGCGCTCGTGGCCTCGTCGAAGATGAGCACCGGCGGCCGCTGGTAGATGGCCCGCGCGATGGCGACGCGCTGCCGCTGCCCGCCCGAGAGCGAGAGGCCCGACTCGCCGATCTTGGTGTCGTAGCCCATGGGCAGGCGCTCGATGAACTCGCGCGCGTTGGCCACCTGCGCCGCCCACATCACCTTGTCGAGGTCCGGCTCCTCCTCGCCGAAGGCGATGTTGCGGGCGATGGTGTCGTCGAAGAGGTGGTTCTCCTGCAGCACGAAGCCGATCTTCCGCCGCAGGTCGCGGTAGTTGAGCGTCTTCATGTCGATGCCGTCGTAGAGGATGGTCCCCTCCGTGGGCTCGAGCAGGCCGGCCAGGCACTTGATGAGCGTGGTCTTCCCCGAGCCCGAGCGGCCCACGATGGCCACCATGGTGTCGGGCGGGATCTCGACGCTGATGTCCTCGAGGATGGCCGGGGCGCCGGGCCCGCCGTAGCGGAAGCCCAGGTGGCGCAGGCTGATCTTCCCCTCGAGCGAGCGGACGGGCAGGAGGCGGGTGCGGTCCTCGCCCTGCTCGGGCTCCTGCTGGAAGATGTCGTCGAGGCGGGCCAGGTAGACCGTCACCTGCTGCAGGTCGTCCCAGAGGCCGAGCAGCCCCATGAGCGCGCCGTTGGCGAGCGCCACCAGCGAGTTGAAGGCCACCAGCGCGCCGATCGAGAGCTGGCCCGCCATCACCTGGCGCGCGCCCACCAGCAGGAAGAGGACCACCGTCAGCAGGGTCACCGTGTGGGTGAGCCCCGAGTACCCCATCACGGTGAAGTCGGCCTTGAAGCGGGCGCGCGCCAGCGCGTTGAACTGCCGCACCATGAGGTCGCGCCAGGCGTGCTCGGCGCCGAGCGCCTTCACCGTCTCGATGCCCTTGATGGCGTCGATCTGGAAGGACTGGTACTTGCCGTACGACTCCTCGAGCTCCGTGTAGAGCGGCCCGAGCCACCGGCTCGAGAGGTGCATGAGCACCAGGAAGAGCGGCACCGTGGCCAGGAACACCAGGGTGAGCGTGGGGCTGTAGATGGTCATCAGCACCAGCGCCGCCACCAGCTGGGTGCCGGAGGTGAGCACCTCCACCCCGTGCTCCACCACGAAGTCGCGCACCTGCCAGATGCCGGCCAGCCGCCGCTGGATGTCGCCGGTGCGGCGGCTGTTGAAGTAGTGCATCGGCAGGCTGAGCAGCCGCCGGGTGAGGTGGTCCAGCGTGGCCGCGTCGATCCGCACCGCCGCGAAGCTCAGCAGGTAGCGCTGCACGATGGTGCCCACGAGGCCGAGCACCACCACCGCCGCCATGCCGAAGACCATGAGGTGGAGGAGCGGCACGTCCTGCTCCACCAGCACCCGGTCCACGATCACCTGCGTCACCACCGGCACCACCATCTCGAGTGCGCTCACCACCAGCGCCAGGCCCGCCGCCTTGGCCACCAGCCCGCCATAGGGCTTGAAGAAGGGCAGCAGCCAGCTCAGGCCGAGTTTCCCTTCCGGCGCCTTGGCGAACTCCTCGGTGGGGTCGAAAAGCGCCGCGTAGCCGCTCCACCGTTCGGCGAACTCCTCGCGCGGGAGTTTGCGATGGCCATGGGCGGGGTCGGCGAGCCAGACGTGCGTTGGGCTCACGTGGTACAGCACCACCCAGTGATAGCCGTCAAAGTGGACGATGGCCGGGAGCGGGAGCTGGTCGAGGCGCTTGGGCGTGGTCTTTACCGAGCGCGCCGCGAGCCCGATCTCGCCGGCGCCCTCGCAGAGGGCCTTGAGGCTGGTGCCGTCGAGGCTGGTGTGGATCACCTGGCGGATGCGGGCCAGGCTCACGTTGCGCCCGTAATAGCGGCAGATCATGCCGAGGCAGGCGGCGCCGCAGTCCATCTCGTCGATCTGGAAGAGATGGGGGAAGCGGCGGATGCGCTTCGCCTGCTTGATGAACCGCCCCTCCTCGGCGAAGGGGTCGGCCTCCTCGGTGTCGCCCGCGTCCTCCTGGTCCACCTGCCCCACATCCACCTTGGTGGACACGCGCGTCTCCGCCGGCAGGATTTCCTGGGCGAAGTCGAGCGGGATCATCGCGGTGTGCTTGTAGTCGTACTGCGAGGTCTGCTCGCCGACGGCGGCGCGGAAGTCGGGATACTGCTGCAGCAGCTGCTGGTAGGTCTCCTGGGTCAGCTTGAGGAGCCGGCAACCGCTCACGGCCTCCACGGTGGCCGTGCGCGGCTCGCCCTCGAAGACGGAGCGCTCGCCGAAGTACTCGCCGCGGCGGAGGTAGGCCACGGTGCGGCGGCGGTTCTGGCCCTCCACGGCCACGTGCACGCGGCAGCGGCCTTCCTGGATCACGTACAGGGGGCCGGGCGGGTCGCCCTCGCGGATGATCACGGTGCCGGCCGGCACGTCCTCCGGTTCCAGCTTGGCGAGCAGCAGCGCCAGCGCCTCCGGCGGCAGCTTGGCGAAGCCGGTGAACTCGCGGAAGAAGGCGTAGAGGTGGCGGTGGCGGGCCTGGAGCTGGAAGTAGTGGCGCAGCTCCGGCTCGTCCTCGAGCAGGGTGTCGAAGACGGAGCGGTCGAGCCGGAGCAGCTCCACGTCGCTGCTGGCGCGCGCGGTGACGGCGCTCGGCGTGTCCTCGAGAAGGCCCTGCTCGCCGAAGCTGTCTCCGCGGCGGAGGGTGGTGAGGGACAGCTCGTCGCCGTTCTCGGCGCGCTTGACGAGGCGCACCCGGCCCTCCGCCACCACGTGCAGCGCCTCGACCGTCTCGCCCTCGCGCACGATCTCCGTGCCGAAGGGCGCGCTCACCCGCTCGAAGCGCTCGAGCAGGAGCTGGCGGGCCTCCGGCGGGAGGATGTCGAGCAGCGGCAGGTCGGCGAGGACCGCCTCGAGCGCGTCGTGGTCCATGGGCCTCGTGTCAGGTCAGAACTTGAGCTGCCAGGTCACCAGCGCCTCCATCCGCTCCTCGAGCGGGCGGTCGAGGAGGCCCTGCTCCAGGCGCTCCCGCACGTCGGGATCGTCGAGCGAGGGGCGGTGCTTCTGGTGCACGTACACCAGCGCGGGCTGGCCCTCCCAGGCGAGCGGGCCGAGCAGCTCGCCCGGGCCCGCCGAGCGGAGCGGGGTGCGGAGCTCGGGGGGGAGCTCGTCGATCCAGAGCTCCGCTTCCTGCACCTCGGTGTGCGCCTCCTCGGCCGCCTCGGCCAGGGAGAGGCCGTCCTCGCGGACGCAGAGCGCGGCCTCGCGGGCGCGGGGGGCGTCCTCGAAGAGGGCCACCTCGCAGGAGAGGTGCACCAGGTCGAGCGCCCGGTGCTCGAGCTCCTTCCGGAGCGCCTCGGGCGTCAGTGCCACCTCCGCCAGCCGGCTCACGGCCGACGCGAGCGTCATCAGGCGGCCGAGCCGGGTGCGGGCCTCGGCGGCATCGAGGTGCGGGAAGTGCTCCCGCACCAGCGCCAGGTCCTCGGCCAGGGCGGCGGGGTCGGGGGCGGGCGGCTCGCCGGGGAGCAGCGCCTGCGCCACGGCCTGGCGCGCCAGCAGCTCCGCCAGCTCGGCGGCCATCCCCGACACCACGAACTCGGCCCAGACCGACTTCACGAAGTCCGACGGGTCCGGCGGTGCCGGCGGCATGATGGGCCGCGCCCGCGCCTCCTCCTCGAGGTGGCGGCGCCGGAGGGCGTCGTACCAGTCCTCCACGCTGAGGCCCCGGGCCAGCAGCCAGGCGGTGGTGTCCTCGGCGCTGATCAGGTCCCGGGCGTAGCGGAAGTCGGCGGCGGCTTGGTCGGAGGCCGCGTCGAGCTCGGCATCCTGGGCCCCGCCCCGCGCGTGGTCCAGCTCCAGCGCCGCCCGGACGTGGTGGCGCAGCACGTCCCACCGCCCGTCGCTCAGGGCGGCGAGGATGAGGTCGTCGGTCAGGAAGGTCTGGTCTGCGGCGGTGAAGACGGTGCGGCCGAACATCCGTGCCTCAGTCAGGGGCAGGCGGAACCCGGTGCTGGGGTAAGATGCGGGCCGAAACGCCCGGCGCAAGGCGGCGAACCGGCGATCTGGCCGGGCGGCCACCTCCCGAACCGCCGCTGTGGCCGTCCCGCTTGTCCCGTGGCCCGGCTTGGACGAGCTTTCCGGCATGACGCTCCATCGCTACCCCGATTCTCACGTCTTCTACCGCAAGCTCACCCGCACCTTCCCCCTCATCACCCACGGCGAGGGCTGCTGGCTCGTGGATGCCGAGGGCCGGCGCTACCTCGACGGCAGCGGCGGCGCCTTCGTGGCCAACCTGGGCCACGGAGTGGCCGAGATCGGGGAGGCGCTGGCCCGGCAGGCGGGGAAGGTGGCGTACCTGAACGGCACCGCCTTCACCAGTGAACCCGTCGAGGCCCTGGCCGACGAGCTGGCCACCCTCATGCCGCCGGCCCTGGACAAGTTCTACTTCCTGGGGAGCGGCTCCGAGGCGGTGGAGGCGGCGCTCAAGCTGGCGCGGCAGCACTGGGTGGAGGCGGGACGGCCGTCCAAGCACAAGGTCATCGCGCTCTTCCCGGCGTACCACGGCAACACGCTGCTCGCGCTCTCCGCCTCGGCGCGGGAGCACTACAAGACGTACTACCGCGAGTGGCTGGTGGACATCCACCGGATCCCGGCGCCCTACGCCTACCGCTGCGAGTGCGGTGGCGGGGCGCGCGGGGCGGCGTGCCCCACCTGCAGCGGCGAGCTGCTCGAGTCGGCCATCCGGGAGGTGGGGGCGGACAACGTGGCGGCGTTCATCGCGGAGCCGGTGGGGGGGAGCTCCACCGGGCACTCGGTGCCCTCGCCCGAGTACTTCCGGAACGTGCGCGCCATCTGCGACCGGCACGACGTGCTCTTCATTGCCGACGAGGTGCTGGTGGGCGCGGGCCGGACGGGGACGTGGGCGGCCATCGAGCAGTACGGCGTGGTGCCGGACATCATGACGTTCGGGAAGGGCATCACCGGCGGCTACGTGCCACTCTCCTGCGTGGCGGCCACGCGGAAGGTGATCGACCCGATCGCGAGGGGGTCCGGCGCGCTGTTGCACGCGCAGACCTTCAGCCACCACCCGGTGCTGGCCGCCGGCGGCCTGGCCGCGGTGCGCTACATCAAGCGGGAGAAGCTGGTAGAGCGCTGCCGCGCCATCGGTGCCGTGTTCCACCAGAAGCTGGCCCCGCTCCGCGACCTCCCCCACGTGGGCGACATCCGCGGCCGCGGCCTGCTGG
>JBGAOL010000182.1:0-7921 GCA_044221825.1 Gemmatimonadales bacterium | reverse complement strand
AGCGACGGCGGCACCCAGCGCGACGCGGCGCTGGCCGGCGTCACGACGATCCCGCTCAGCGACGGCGAGGTCGTGAACGTCCGCGCCCAGCTGCAGCAGGGCAACATGGACGCGGTGCCGCTCGAGAAGCCGCCCAAGGTGGCGGTGTACGCGCCGCCCAACGCGTCGCCCTGGGACGACGCCGTGACGATGGCCCTCAACTACGCCGGCATCGAGTTCAAGAAGGTCTGGGACCCCGAGGTGGCGCGGAAGGGGCTCACCGACTACGACTGGCTCCACCTCCACCACGAGGACTTCACCGGCCAGTACTCGAAGTTCTACCTCAACTACGCCGGCACCCCCTGGCTCACCGACATGGTGAACCGGAACCAGGCGGTGGCCCGGCAGCTGGGCTTCGCCAATGTCCCCGCCTGCAAGAAGGCGGTGGCCGAGGAGATCCGGGCGTTCGTGGAGCGGGGCGGGTTCCTGTTCGCCATGTGCACGGCCACGGAGACCCTCGAGCTGGCGCTCGCCGCGCACGACACCGACATCGCGGCGAGCTACGCCGACGGGACGCCCATGGCGCCGGATGCCGCCCGCAGGCTGGACTGGGGCCACACGCTGGCCTTCCAGGGGGCGCAGCTCGAGCTCTCGCCCAACATCCCGGCCTTCTCGGACATCGACGGGCACCAGGTGAACAGCCTGGATCGCCGCCAGCAGCTCGGCGCGTTCAAGCTGTTCGGCTTCAGCGCCAAGATCGATCCGGTGCCGACGATGCTGGTGCAGAACCACCGCGAGGTGATCCCCGACTTCTACGGGCTCACCACCTCGTTCACCAAGCGGACGCTCAAGCCGGCGGTGACGGTGCTGGCGGAGGAGCCGGGGGCGCCGTGGGCCAAGTACATCCACGGCGAGCTGGGCCAGGGGACGTGGACCTTCTACGGCGGCCACGACCCGGAGGACCCGCAGCACCAGATCGGCGACCCCCCCACCGACCTCTCACTCCACCCGCACAGCCCGGGCTACCGGCTCATCCTCAACAACGTCCTCTTTCCGGCGGCAAAGAAGAAAGAGCTCAAGACGTAGCGGGCGCGCGGGCCGTCGTGGGGAGGGGAGCGTCGCCGAGCTACGATTCGGGGTGGGGTTCGGCTAATTTTCTCCGCCTGAGGCGCCCGGTCTGGGGGCCTCGCCTCATCCTCATCGAGAAAGAGCCGGCCCCGCGCCGGGCGGACCCGCATGGCCGAAGGCGTCACCCCCGCATCCCGGACGACGTTCGCCACCTGCTCGCGCGCGAGATCGCGCAGGCGGGGGGACGGGAGGTGTCGTTCGTGGCCACGGTGGATGCCGACGGGATCCTCACCGCCGCGCGGGCGGTGGCGCGCGGGACCGTGGACCGGGTGCTGGCGCTGCCCGGCGTCTGCGGGAAGGGGAGATGCTCCTCCACAACCACCCGAGCGGCGTCCTCGAGCCGTCCATCCCCGACCTGAACGTCGCGGCCCGCCTGCACGACGGCGGCACCGGTTTCGGCATCATCAACAACGACGCGACGCAGCTCTACGTGGTGGTGGAGGTGCCGCCCAGGGCGACTCGGCGGGGAAGATCGACCCCTTCGACGTGGTGGACCAGCTCGGCGAGCACGGCCCCATCGCCACGATCCTCGGCGCGTACGAGGACCGGCCCAGCCAGCGGGACATGGCCGCGCACATCGCGGACGCGTACAACGACGGCGGCGTGGTGCTGCTCGAGGCGGGGACGGGCGTGGGGAAGTCGTTCGCGTACCTGGTGCCGGCGCTGGCGTGGTCGCGCGCCAACAAGGAGCGGACGGTGGTGAGCACCAACACCATCAACCTCCAGGAGCAGCTCGTGGGGAAGGACCTGCCGCTCCTGCGCGACGCCTTCGCCCACTTCGAGAAGCCGCCCACCTTTGCGCTCCTCAAGGGGTGGCGGAACTACCTCTGCCTCTCCCGGCTGCACCTGGCGGTGGGCGCGCAGCGCTCGCTGCTCGAGCCGGAGAAGTACGACGAGCTCCAGGGCCTCATGGCCTGGGCCGGCAAGACGGGCGACGGCACCCTCGCCGACCTCCCCGTGAACCCGTCGGGCGAGGTGTGGGACGAGGTGAGCGCCGAGGCCGACCTCTGCCCCCGGCTGCAGTGCGCGCACTTCGACAGCTGCTTCCTGTTCCGCGCGCGCCGCAAGGCGGCGGAGGCGGACGTGGTGGTGGTGAACCACCACCTGCTGGCCGCCGACATCTCGGTGCGCCGCGCCTCCGACAACTGGCGCGAGGCGGCGGTGCTGCCGCCCTACGACCGGCTGATCCTCGACGAGGCCCATCACCTGGAGGACGTGGCCGCCTCGCACCTCGGCGCCCAGGTGACGAGCCGCGGCATCCGCCGCCTGCTCGGCCGCTTCGAGCGGAACGGGAAGGGCCTGCTGCCGTCGCTGGCCTTCGAGCTCTCCGCCAGCAACGACCTGCTGGCCAAGGCCAGCCTGGACCTGCTGCGCGAGCGGGTGCTGCCGGCCGTCACCGACGCCCGGCGCGCCTCCGACCAGATGCTGCTCCGCCTGCACGGCCGGCTGGAGCAGGAGCAGGGCGGGGTGCTTCGCCTCACGGAAGAGTTCGGCAAGGACGACGTCTGGCCCGCCGGCCTCACGCGCGAGCTCGACAGCACGCTGCTGGCCTTCCGCGCGCTCCGCGACCACATCGAGACCATCGCCGACCGGCTGGCGGGCGCCGAGGTGACGGAACGCCGCACCCAGCTCCTGGGCGAGCTCCGCGGCGTGATCCGCCGCCTCGAGAGCGTCTCCGACGGCCTCAACCAGACGCTCCGCCCCGCGGGCGGCGCGGCGCGCCCACGGTGCGCTGGCTGGAGCGGACGGGGCCCAAGGGCCAGCAGCTCGCCATGAGCGCGGTGCCGCTCGACCTGGCCCCCCATCCTCCGCGAGTCGCCCTGTTCGACAAGGTGCAGACGGTGGCGCTCACCAGCGCCACGCTGGCGGCGGGCGGGGAGTTCGACTTCCTGGAACGGCGGCTGGGCACGCCATCGAGCCGAACCCGGTGACGGTGAAGACCATCCTGCCCTCGCCGTTCGACTACGGGGCGCAGTGCCTCTTCGGCATCCCCAACGACATCCCCGACCCGCGCGAGGACGAGGCGGGCCATGCGGGCGCCGTGCTCCACGTGGTGCACGACCTTGCGTGGGCCAGCGACGGCGGGATGTTCGTGCTCTTCACCAGCCACGGCGCGCTCCGCCGCGCGGCCACCGAGCTCCGCGCCCTGGCCGGCGAGCGGTGGCCGATTCTGGTGCAGGGCGAGGCCCCGCGCGACGTGCTGCTGGCGCGCTTCCGCGAGCTGGGCCGGGCCATCCTGCTCGGGACGGACTCGTTCTGGGAGGGGGTGGACGTGCCGGGCCGGGCGCTCCGCTCGCTGGTGCTGACGAAGCTACCTTTCAAGGTCCCGTCGGAGCCGCTCACCGCCGCGCGCCTCGAGCGCCTGGCCGAGCAGGGCGAGGATGGGTTCATGAACTACCTGCTGCCGCATGCCGCGCTCAAGCTCAAGCAGGGCTTCGGGCGGCTGATCCGGACCCGCTCCGACCTCGGCAGCGTGGTGCTGCTCGACCGGCGGGTGGTGACCAAGCGCTACGGGCCGCTGGTGCTCAGCGGCCTGCCCCGGGCCGACAAGATCGTGGGGCCCTGGACCGAGGTTCGCACCCGTATCGAGGACTTTTTCGCCCGCCACGGCATCGGAGCCAGCGTATGAGCCTGAGGAAGCCCGGGAAGATCATCGGCATCGGCCGGAACTATCGCGCCCACGCGGAGGAGCTCGGCAACGCCATGCCCAAGGAGCCGATCCTCTTCATCAAGGCGCCGACGTCGCTGAGTGGCCCGGGCCAGCCCATCGTGCTGCCCGCGATGTCGTCGCACGTGGAGCAGGAGGCGGAGATCGGCGTGGTGATCCTGGAGCGCATCAAGGGCATCACCGAGGCGGAAGCGGCGAACAAGAAGTACGGCTTCGTGTGCGTCAACGACGTCACCGCGCGCGACCTGCAGAAGGTCGACGGCCAGTGGGGCCGAGCCAAGGGCTTCGACACCTTCTGCCCCGTGGGCGACACGGTGGTGGAGGGGCTCGACTGGACCACGCTCGAGGTCATCGGCCGGGTGAACGGCAAGGTGGTGCAGCACGGCCGGGCCACGGACATGGCTTTCGGGGTGCCGGCGCTGGTGGCGTTCCTGTCGCAGGTGATGACGCTCGAGCCCGGCGACCTCATTGCCACCGGCACCCCGGCCGGCACCACGAGGCTCGCCACGGGCGACATCACCGAGGTGGAGATCCCCGGCGTCGGCATCCTCACCAACCCGGTGATCTGACGTGGCCAGCTCCCGCCTCTCGCTCCTGCCCGGCTACCCGCTGGCCGACCTCCCGGCGCGGAAGCGCGCGCTGCTCGAGCAGGGCGTGGACGTGATCGACCTCGGCGCGGGCGACGCGGACTATCCGCCCCCCGCCGAGGTCATCGAGGCGATGCAGCGCGCGGTGGCCACCACGGCGCTCAGCAAGTACGGCTTCCAGCAGGGCAACCCCACCTTCCGCCGCGCCGCCGCCGACTGGATGCGCCGCCGCTTCGGCGTGACGTTCGATCCCGTCACCGAGCTGCTGCCGCTCCTCGGCTCCAAGGAAGGGCTCTCCCACTTTGCCCTGGCCATCCTGAACCCCGGCGACGTGGCCGTGGTGCCCGAGCCCGGCTACCAGGCCTACCTCGGCGGCACGGTGCTGGCCGGCGGCGAGCCCTACATCGCGCCGCTCCGGCGCGAGCAGGGGTATCTCGTGGAGCTGGCGGAGATCCCCGAGCCCACGCTCCGGCGGGTGAAGCTGGCGTACCTCAACTACCCCAACAACCCCACCGCCGCCATCGCCCCGCGCGAGTACCTGGAGCGCACGGTGCGGACCTGCCGGGAGCGGGGGATTACGCTGGCCTACGACAATCCCTACTGCGACCTCACCTTTGACGGCTACCGGGCGCCCAGCATCTTCGAGGTGGACGGCGCGCGGGAGTGCGCGGTCGAATTTCATTCCCTGAGCAAGAGCCACTCGATGACGGGGTGGCGGCTGGGGTTCGCGGTGGGGGCGGCGCCGTTCATCACGGCGCTGACGCGGGTCAAATCCTACACCGATACCGGCCCGTGGCTCGCCATCCAGGAGGCGGGGGCCTTCGCGCTCGACCATGCGGAGCGGCTGGTGCCTCCCAACGTGGCCGAGCTGCAGCGCCGGCGCGATGCGGGTGTGGCGGCGCTCCGGGAGGCGGGCTTCGAGCTCGAGTCGCCCAAGGCGGCGATGTACCTCTGGGTGGCGCTGCCCGAGGGGCTGCCGTCGGCGGCCTTTGCGCGGGAGGCGCTGGAGGGGGAGGGCGTGGTGACGCTGCCGGGGAGTGCGTTCGGGCCGGGGGGCGAGGGATTCTTCCGGGTGGCGCTGACGGTGCCGCCCGAGCGGCTGCGCGAGGGGATCCTGCGCCTCGGGCTCACGCTGGGCCGTGCCCGCACGGCGGTGGGTGATGCGGGGTGACCGGGGCGCGGGGTGGCGCCGCTGGGCGGGACTCGCGACGAGCCTGGCCCTGCATGCGCTGCTCTTCCTGGTGGTCATCGAGGGCCGCCTCCCGGTGCTGCCCGACCGGCGCGAGCCCACGCTGATCGCGCTGCCGCCGGCCGACGACCTGGACCGCGCCACGCCGATCCCGCTCTATGTGCCGCGCACCGAGAGTGGCCGCGGGCGGCGCCAGCTGGCCCTGCCGAGCCGGATCCCGGTGGTGCCGGACACCGCCGCGCCGCTGACGTTCGACCGGGCGGCCCCGGTGGTGGTGGACTCCGAGCCGGTGGCCCGGCGGCCGGCCGGCCGCATCGGTCCCGCGCTCGGCGACGGGCGGCTCTGGGTGCGGCCGCTGCCGCTCCCGCCCCGGCAGCTGGCGGAGCGGCTGGAGCGGACGCACGTGGAGCTGGTGGACAGCGCGGTCACCGCGATCGTGCAGCGGTACCTCGATTCCATCGCGGCCGAGCCGGGCGCGGACCGGGCCCGGCTCCCCGACTGGACCACGAAGGTGGACGGCCTCAAGTTCGGGATCGACAGCAAGTCGATCTACATCGCCGGCCTCCGGATCCCCGCGGCCGTGCTGGCGCTCCTGCCGCTGCCCGCGGCGGGAGACCAGCGCTCGGCGCTGGACCACAACGGGCAGTGGATCGCGGAAGACCTCCGCCGCGCGGCGTCGCGCGCCACCACCCTCGACGACTTCAAGCGGGCGGTGCGCGACCTGCGCGCCGAGCGCCAACGGCAGAAGGACCTGGAGCGGGCGCAGCGCGAGGCGCCCGATTCCACCGAGCACTGAGGGGAGCGGCATGAAGCTGATCGACACCGACGAGACCGTCGTCATCGTCACCGGCTCGGACCTCCGGTCCGAGGAGCGGGACCGGCCCACGGCGTACCGCCTCAAGACGGCCATCGACGGCCGGAGCGATGGTCAGCCCTTCCGCCGCGCCGTGGTGGTGGGCGACGTGTGGTACCTGCAGAACCGGATCTTCCACCTGAATCCCACCATCGCGGTGGGCGGCCCCGGGGTGAACGGGCTCGCCGCCGAGCTGGTGCAGGTGGTGCCGGTGGTGTGGACCCAGGACCAACGGGCGTGGGTCCACGCCGACTTTGATTCCGAGCTCCGCCGCGCCGCCCTCTGGGGCAGCAATGCGGAGTCCACCATGCTCGCGGTGCAGGCCTTCACCACGCAGGGGTTCCTCGACGACCTGCTGCGCCGCATCTGGCGCTTCCGGACGGAGATCTACGTATGAGCCGCTTCCTCCGCATCCTGGCCGTGGCGCTGCCGTTGCTCGCGGCGTGCGCCGAGTCGCCCACCGATGAAGTGAGCCCGGGGCTCGCGGCCATCGCCGTGCGCGCGGTGGCGCCCCCGGCGCTGTCGCAGTTCGGGTCCAGCCTGGCCATCGAGCAGGTGCGGGTGCGGGTGTACCGCGTGGTCAACGACATCTCCCAGGACGTGGTCAACCGGGTGGTGCCGTGGAACCCCAACAACGCCTCGATCAACCTCTCGCTCAACGTCGTGACGCAGGCGTCGAGCGAGCAGCTGTTCGTGGACCTGAGCTACGAGACGGCCACCGGCCAGGTGCTCTTCGTGGCCGGCCAGGTGGTGACGGTGCAGGCGGGGCAGGCGGTGTCGCCGCCGCCGCTGCAGCCCTTCTACACCGGCCCCGGCAACAACGTCGCGATCCTCGGCATCACGCCCGCCAACCCTACCCTCGCCGCGGGCGACACGATGACCTTCGGCGTCACCGCGCTCGACGCGAGTCAGGCCCCGGTGGCCGGCGTGTACGTGTCGTGGAGCGCCAGCGCCGGCAGCATCAGCGCGCTCGGGCGGCTCCGGGCGCCGACCACCGCCGGCAGCGTGCAGGTGGTGGCACGGACCCCGAACGGCACCGCCGACACCACCACGGTGACCGTGATCCCGGCCAACGCGGCGGTGGTCTCCGGCCGCGTCGTGGATGCGACGTCGGGCCTCGGCCTGGCCGGCGCGCAGGTGATCGTGCTCGACTCGCAGGGCAACGCGGTGGACACCCTCACCACCGCCTCCGACGGCAGCTACACCTCGGGGCCGCTCACGCCAGGCACCTACCGCGTGTCGGTGGGCCTGCAGGGCTTCGTGTCGACCGACCTCTTCAACGCCACGCTCGGCAGTGGCGGCGCCACCACCGTGGCCACGATCCCGCTCGTCCCGCAGGGTCGCGGCGGCAGCACCACCCTGGGCGGCACGGTGCGGGACGCGAGCACCAACGGCGGCATCCAGGGGGCCACGGTGGAGCTCCGCGCCGGCGTGAATGCGGCAGGCGGGACCGTCGTCGCCAGCACCACGTCGGACAGTCTCGGGTTCTACTTCTTCCCGGGCGTGGCGGTGGGCAC
>JBGAOL010000181.1:0-8709 GCA_044221825.1 Gemmatimonadales bacterium | reverse complement strand
TTCGAGTCCATCCTCGGCCGCGAGCTCGCCGAGCGGATGACCGCGCATGCGAAGAAGTTCGGCGCCGACATCCGTCAGGCCACCGTCGACGGCATCCAGCGTGAGGCCGACGGCACCTTCGCGGTGAAGACCGTGGACGGCCCGACCTACCGCGCCCCGACCGTCATCCTCACCGCCGGTGGCACCCCCACCAAGCTCGACGTCCCCGGGGAGGCGGAGTACGCCGGCTTCGGCGTCTCCTACTGCGCCGTGTGCGACGGGGCCTTCTTCCGCAACCAGGTCCTGGCCGTGGTCGGCGGCGGCGACGCGGCGGTCGAGGAGGCGGATTACCTGACGCGGTACGCCTCGAAGGTGTACCTGGTGCACCGCCGGGACGAGCTCCGGGCGTCGAAGATCCTGCAGGAACGGCTCTTCGCCAACCCGAAGATCGAGGTGGTCTGGAACAAGAAGGTGCTCGAGATCGAGGGCGCCGAGAAGCTGGGCATGAAGGAAGTGCACGGCCTCCGGCTCCAGGACACCGTGACCGGTGCCGAGTCCACGCTGCCGGTGGCGGGCGTCTTCGTCTTCGTGGGGTTCCGGCCCAACAGCGGGCTCATCAAGGAGCATTTTGCGCACGATCCGAGCGGCTACGTGGTCACCGACGACCGCATGATGACCTCGATCCCCGGCCTCTTCGCCGCCGGCGACCTGCGCGTGCAGCTCACCCGCCAGGTCACCACCGCGGTCGGGGACGCCACCACCGCCGCGATCGCCGTCGAGAAGTACCTCGCCGAGCGCCGGAGCCATGCCGGCGTCTGAGCTGGAGATCGTCGCGCTGCCCAACGGGCAGTTTGCCGAGAACTGCTACATCCTGGCGGACCGGGAGACGCGGCGCGCGGTGCTGGTGGACCCCGGCGAGGATCCGGCGCTCTTCCTGGCCGAACTTGGCCGCCGCGGCCTGACCCTCGAGGCCATCTGGCTCACCCACGGCCACGTGGATCACATCATGGGCGTGGCCGAGGTGAAGGCCGCCACCGGCGTGCCGGTCTACCTCCATCCCGCCGACCGTGCGCTCTACGACGCGCTGCCCCAGCAGGGCGGCTGGATGGGCCTCGTCCTGGAGGCCCCGCCGTCGCCCGACCATCCCCTCGCCGACGGCCAGGTGCTGCACCTCGGCCGGCACGCGTTCACCGTGCGCCACACGCCCGGCCACTCCCCGGGCAGCGTGAGCTTCGTGGGCCCGGACATCATCCTGGGCGGCGACGTGCTCTTCAGTGGCTCCATCGGCCGTACCGACCTCCCCGGCGGGGACTTCGCCACGCTGCTGCAGAGCCTCCAGTCGGTCTTCCTCACGCTGCCGGATTCCACGGTGGTGCTGAGCGGGCACGGCCCCGAGACCACCATCGGCGTGGAACGGATGACCAACCCCTTCCTCACGGGCGCCTATCGCCATGGGTGAGAGGCCGGCGGAGGCCCGGGGCCCGGCGCCCAAGGAGCCGCCCCGCTGCAACCGCTGCGGGTTTCCCGTCACCTCGCGCCCGTGGGGCTGCAAGAATCCCTGCACCAACTGCGGCACCGTGTACCCGCTCGGTGACTGCTCCGACTGACCGCCTCGCTGCCGAGCCGCGCGTCCTCTCGGCGGCGCGTCCCTTCGACCCGGCGCGCGACCCACTCCCCCCGCCGCTCCGCACGGGCCGCCGCCTCACGATCCTCGACATCACCAAGTACTTCGGTCCCACCACCGGCGGCATCCGCACCTACCTGCTCGACAAGGCCCGCTACGTGGCCGCGCATCCCGGCCTCGCGCAGCTCCTGCTGGTCCCGGGCCCTGATGGCCAGTTAGGCGACGACGGGAACCTGCGCTGCTACCGGGTGCGCGGCCCCGAGATCCCGCTGGACCGGAACTACCGCTTCCTCCTCGACCGCGCGGCCGTGCGCCGCGTGCTCGCGCACGAGCGCCCGGACCTCATCGAGGTGGGCAGCCCGTGGCTCGTGCCCTGGGTGGTCCGCCGCGCCGCGCGCGACCCGGTATCCCCACCGCCTGGTTCTACCACACCCACTTCCCGGCCACCAGGCCAGTCTGGCCTGGACGGCTGGCCTGGCGGCGCGCCGCGGCCGCGCGGCCTGGCCTACGTGCGTGGCCGGCGAGCGCGCACCGTGCCGTCCTGGTGGCGTCCACGGCGTGGCGCGCGCTTGAGCAGCACGGCGTCCGGAACGTCCATCGCATCACCCTTGGCGTGGACCTGGCCCACTTACGCCTGCACGCTGCGCGGAACGCGAGGCCGTCCTGGCCAGACACGGCCTCCTGATGGCCCGCCTCCGCCCTATCTGGGCCGTCCACCAGCAGGTGCGCGCCTTCGAGGCGGTCATCGATGGCCGGCGGACGGTGGCCGGGAGGCGGCGCCACGCTGGTGCTCGGGCACGGGTCGCGAGGCCGGGGCCCGCGCCCAGGGGCTCCCCGTCCGCTGGCTCCCCTTCGAGCGAGACCGCTCCCGCGTGGCCGACCTCCTCGCCGCCGCCGATCTCTACCTGGCCCCCGGACCCGCGGAGACGTTCGGCCTGAGCGCGCTGGAGGCGCTGGCCTCCGGCACGCCGGTCCTGTCCGTGGACGTGGGGGGCGTGGCCGACCGGGTGCACGCCTCCGGCGTGGGCGCCTGCTATCCGGTGGACGACGCGGCCGCCTGTGCCGGGCAGGCGGTCCGGCTCCTCGGGCAGGACCGGGCCGGCCAGGCTGCCGCTGCGCGCGCCTGGGCTGAGACGCACCATGCCCAGGCGGCGGCGTTCGACCGCCTCTTCGCCACCTACGAGAGCCTCGTGGCACCGGGAGCCTGACGATGCTCACGCTGGTGCAGGCCCACCTGCTCTGCGCCGCCCTCTTCGCGCTGGACCTCCTGGCCCGCGCCTGGCGCATCCGCTGGTACGTCGAGGCCCAGGGCGAGTCCCTCACCGTGCGCGATGCCTTCCTCCTCAACGCCTGGGGCGACGCGGCCGCGGGCCTCACCCCCATGCGGCTGGCCGGGGAGCCCGCCCGGCTCGCGGGCATGCTCCGCGCCGGGCTCTCCGCCACCGTCAGCTTCATGGCCATCGGCCTGGAGGTGGTGGTGGCCTATCCCGTGGTGTTTGCCGTGGGCGGCTTCCTCATCTGGCGCTACGCGCCCGACTGGTGGAGCCAGGCGGGGCCGGGCTTGAAGCAGGCCCTGGCCCGGGGCTGGCCGTGGGCGGCGGCGGTGCTGCTCCTCACCATCCTGGTCTGGGTGGTGGTCTGGCGGCGGAAGCGGCTGGCCCTGCGCGAACCCGCCCGCGGCAAGGCGCGCGTCGCCGCCCTCGGCGCGGCCACGCCGCGCTGGGCCATCCTCGGGGGGATCCCGACGTCCTTCGTGAACGTGGTGGCGCGCACCTGCATGCTGCCGGTGCTCGCCCTGACGCTTCCCGAGCACCCACCCTTCGGCGTGATGCTGGTCGGCAGCTTCGTGCTGCTCTATGCCCAGCTGGTGCTGCCCACGCCGGCGGGCGCCGGCGCCGTGGACCTGGGCTTCCTCGGCGGGATGGCGGGCGATCTCGGGGCCGACGAGACCGGCCTCCTGCTGGCCTGGCGATTCTGGACGGTGGGTGCCGGCATCCTGCTGGGGGCCGCCCTGGCGCTGCACGCCGTCGGTGCCCGGCCCCTGCTCGACGCCATCCGCCGCGTGGTGCGCCGCCCCGCCCGCTAGCTCATCGCGGCGGCGGCGCGATCCCCACCAGCATCACCGTCCGCTCCAGCGCCTCGGCCACGCCGTGGGGCACGTCGGCCGGGGCCCACACCACGTCACCGGCAGCGGCCTCGAAGGTCTCGTCGCCCACCACCATCCTCGCCTTTCCCGAGGCAAGAAAGTAAAATTTGTCCGCGCCCGCATGGGCGTGGACCGGCTGCGCCTGGCCGGGCTCGAAGCAGTTGAGCCCCACGAAGAGTCCCGTCCCGCGGAACAGGTCCACCTTGGCGGCCTTCTCGGCGCCAAAGCGTGCCTCGGCCGCCAGCTGTCGTCGCATCGTCGTCATCGCCGCTCCTCTCCCCGTTTCGCGGCGCCCCACCGGGCGCCAAGTGTCGAGCCACCCATGACTACCCGCCTCGAAAAAGACCCCCTCGGCGAGAAGCCGGTCCCGGCCACCGCCCTCTACGGCATCCAGACCGTGCGCGCCGCCGAGAACTTCCCGATCTCGGGCCTCAAGCCGCTGCCGGCCTTCGTGGACGCCGTGATCTGGATCAAGCGCTCCGCCGCCCTCACCCACAAGGCGACGGGCCGCCTCGAGGCGAGGCTCGCCGACGCCATCGTGCAGGCCGCGGACGAGGTCCTCGCCGGCCAGCACCGCGACCAGTTCATCGTGGACGTCTACCAGGCCGGTGCCGGGACCAGCCACAACATGAACTGCAACGAGGTTCTCGCCAACCGGGCCAACGAGCTCCTGGGCGGAACCCGCGGCGCCTACAAGCCGGTGCATCCCAACGATCACGTCAACATGGCGCAGAGCACCAACGACGTGATCCCCACCGCCATGCGCCTCGCCGCGCTGGCCACGCTGCCGGCGCTGCTGCAGGCCATGGACACCCTCGGCGCGGACTTCCTGGCCAAGGGCACGCAGTTCGACCACGTGATCAAGTCGGGCCGCACCCACCTGCAGGATGCCACGCCCATCCGCCTCGGCCAGGAGTTCACCGCCTACGGCCATACGGTGCAGCGCCATCGCGCCAAGCTGGCCCAGGCCGCCGACTGGCTCCGCGACCTCGGCATCGGCGGCACCGCCGTGGGCACCGGGATCAATGCGGAGCCGGAGTACCCGGCGCTGATGGTGAAGTACCTGCAGCAGGTGAGCGGCCTCGAGCTCCGCGTGGGCCAGGACCGCATCCAGCTCATGCAGTCCATGGGCGACATCGCCAGCTTCAGCGGCGCCTTCCGGGCCTACGTGCTGGACCTCCAGAAGATCGCCAACGACATCCGCCTCCTGGCCTCGGGGCCGCGCACCGGCCTCGCCGAGATCCTCCTGCCGGCCGTGCAGCCGGGCTCGTCCATCATGCCGGGGAAGGTGAACCCGTCGATTGCCGAGATGGTCAACCAGGTCTGCTACCAGGCGCTCGGCCTCGACACCACCGTGGCCATGGCCGCCGAGGCCGGGCAGCTCGAGCTCAACGTGATGATGCCGGTGATGACCCACAACGTGGTCTTCGGCCTCACCATCGTGGGGAACGCCACCCGCGTGCTCGCCGAGCGCTGCATCCGCGGCATCGAGGCGGACGAGCAGCTCTGCGCCTACTGGCTGGAGCGGAGCCCGGCGCTGGTGACCGCCCTGGCGCCCAAGATCGGCTACGCCGAGTCGGCCAAGCTGGCCAAGGAAGCCATCGCCACGGGCCTTACCGTCAAGCAGCTGGTGGTCCAGAAGAACCTCCTCCAGGGGAAGGAGCTGGAGGAGGTCCTCGACCTGCGGGCGATGACGGAAATCGGTGTCCCGGGCGGAGTTGGGCTGCCCGGGGGCGGATGAGAAATTCATGAGGCTTGGCGCCTGACCGATCAATCTTGATGCAGTCGCCGATGATCCCTAGCTTAGTCCCATGCGTATAACTACCTGGACGGAGTACAGCCTGATCATCGCGATCCACCTGGCGCGCCGCGGCGCGACAGGCGCCGGTCCGGTGGCGGCTCGGGAGATCGCTGAGCAGGAGCGGCTTCCCGGCGATTACGTCGAGCAAATCCTGCTCCGGCTCCGGCGAGCCGGCCTCGTGGAGAGCGTGCGCGGTGCCAAGGGCGGGTACTACCTCGCCAAGGAACCCGCCGCCATCTCCATGCGCGACATCATGACGGCCTCGGAGCACCAGACCTTCGAGATGAACTGCGCCTCGCACCCCGTGGACGGGGAGCGCTGCGCGCCGGGGTCGTCCTGCAGCATCCGCCCGGTATGGCAGGCGCTGCAGCAGCGGGTGGACGAGCTCCTCGCCGGGATCGCCCTCGCCGACCTGATGAAACACGAGACCCAGGTCCACGAGCTCGTCTCGCTGAACCCGAGTCACTGAGCCGCGCCGCTGGTCCGGAAGTCGTGCACGCGCCCAACCCACGCGGTTGGGCGCGTATATTTTTCAGCGCATGACTTCTCCCTTCGCCCCCGACGAGCTGCTGCGCTACTCGCGCCACCTGATCCTCCCCGAGGTGGGCCTCGAGGGGCAGCGGCGGCTCAAGGCCGGCCGTGTCCTGCTCGTGGGCGCGGGGGGCCTGGGCTCCCCGGCGGCCCTGTACCTCGCCGCGGCGGGGGTGGGGACCCTCGGCATCGTGGACTTTGACACGGTCGACCTGACCAACCTGCAGCGCCAGGTGCTCCATGGCACGGCGGCGGTGGGCCGGCCCAAGCTCGAGTCCGCGACCGCTCGGCTCCGCGACCTGAATCCCCACGTCACCGTCGAGCCCTTCCCGGTCCGCCTCACCTCCGCCAACGCCCTCGACATCCTGCGCGGCTTCGACGTGGTGGTGGACGGCAGCGACAACTTCCCCACCCGCTACCTCGTCAACGACGCCTGCGTCCTGCTCGGCAAGCCGCTGGTGTACGGGAGCATCTTCCGCTTTGACGGCCAGGTGTCGGTCTTCGACGCGAAGCACGGGCCCTGCTACCGCTGCCTCTATTCGGAGCCGCCCCCGCCGGGCCTGGTCCCGAGTTGTGCCGAGGGTGGCGTCCTGGGCGTGCTGCCAGGGATCGTCGGCAGCCTGCAGGCGCTTGAGGCACTCAAGCTGCTCACCGGGGCAGGGCAGACGCTCACGGGCCGGCTGCTCCTCGTGGACACGCTGCGGATGCGCTTCCGGGAACTGGAGCTGCGGAAGGACCCGGACTGCGCCGTCTGCGGGCCCAACCCCACGGTCCGGGCCCTCATCGACTACGAGGCCTTCTGCGGCATCGGCGCCCCGGCCGTGGGCCTGGAGATCACCGTGCAGGCGTACGCCGACCTCCGGGCGTCGGGGACACCCCACGTCCTGGTGGATGTCCGGGAAGGGTACGAGTGGGAGGTGGTGCACCTCCCGGGCGCGCTCCATATCCCGCTGCGCGACCTGCCCAGCCGGGTCCGCGAGGTGGACCCGCGCGCCGAGGTCGTGGTGCTCTGCCATCACGGTGCGCGGTCGCTGGCCGCGGTGGAGTTGCTGCGGGGGGCGGGGTATCACGGGGCGCGGAGCCTGGCCGGCGGCATCGATGCGTGGGCCCGCGAAGTGGAGCCGGC
The DNA here is from genome assembly GCA_044221825.1 of Gemmatimonadales bacterium. Classification (GTDB taxonomy): domain Bacteria; phylum Gemmatimonadota; class Gemmatimonadetes; order Gemmatimonadales; family GWC2-71-9; genus JADJOM01. Next base: position 1,502 of record JBGAOL010000181.1, on the reverse strand, counting down.
GCTGCCCCGCTACTAGCCTGATTGCGGCCGTCAGTTGACGCGCCCTCCCTCCACGGGGTACTTTTGCGGCCCTCGCCGAAGTGGTGGAATTGGTAGACGCGCTGCGTTCAGGGCGCAGTGGGCGCAAGCCCGTGGGGGTTCGAGTCCCCCCTTCGGCACTTCAGGACAGCGACGGCCCCGCCTCCCGGCGGGGCCGTTCGCGTTTCCGGGCGGCACGCGCGTGATGCGCCACCTTGGCCCGCCCCAACCCCCTGTCTATCTTGGCCTTAGCGCCATGGCCCGCCCCCGTCCCGCCGCCGATGACGGCAAGCAGCAGGTTGCCCGGAATCCCAAGGCAACCCACGACTACCACATCCTCGAGACGTGGGAGGCGGGTGTCGTGCTGACCGGCACCGAGGTCAAGTCGCTGCGCAGCGGGAAGGCGTCCATCAAGGAGGGCTTCGCCCGCCTCGCCAACGGCGAGGTATTCCTCGAGGGCGTCAACATCACGCCCTACGAGCAGGGCAACCGCTACAACCACGATCCCGTCCGCACCCGGAAGCTCCTCCTCCACCGCAAGGAGATCGAGCGCCTGATCGGCGCCGTGGAGCAGAAGGGCCTGACACTGGTCCCGCTCGAGCTCTACTTCCGCAACGGCGTCGCCAAGGTCACCCTGGCCCTGGGCCGCGGCAAGAAGCAGCACGATCGCCGCGAGGACCTCAAGCGCCGCGACGCGGACCGCGAGATGGCCCGCGCCATGAGCCACCGGGGGCGCGAATGAAGCCGGCGGGCCTCGGGCGGGTGCTCCTGCTGGCGCTGGCGCTGGCCCTCCCCGCGCGCGCGGCCGCGGTGCCCGCCACCATCACCGTCGAGACCACCCGCGGCGCCACCCAGCTGGCCGTGCGGATTGACCGGGTGGCCGGCCCGCTGGTGCATGGCGGTACGCTGGTGGGCCTCCTCAACGGGACCATCGCCCGGCGCGAGGGGTGGTACGACCTCACGCTCGCCCGCCAGGCGTTCCGCTTCCTGCCGGGCGCCCCGGCCTTCGCCTTCAACGACCGGCTGCAACCCCTCGCCGGCACCGCCGTGGTGCTGCGCGACTCCCTGTTCCTGCCGCTCCAGTTCGTGGCCGAGGTGCTGCCCCGCGTCCTGGCCGAGCGCTACAGCTGGGACCCGCGCACCGCGCGGCTCAAGGAGCTGGTGCGCACCCCGCCGCCGGCCACCACCATCGCGCGGCTCCCGAACGGGCTGCGGCCCGGGCACGTGATCACCGTGGACGCCGGGCACGGCGGCCGGGACCCCGGGAACCCGGGCATCTACTTCCCCCGTGGCCTGCGCGAGAAGGACGTGACGCTGCAGGTGGCGCTCCTCCTCCGCGACGAGCTCAAGGGCCGCGGCATCCGCGTGGTGATGACCCGCACCACCGACACCCTCATCAACATCCTCGACCGCGCCCGCTATTGCACCGCCGAGTGCGAGCTTTTCGTGAGCCTGCACGTGGACGCGCTCGATGCCCGTGCCCG
>JBGAOL010000180.1:0-8512 GCA_044221825.1 Gemmatimonadales bacterium | reverse complement strand
CACGCCCGAGGTGATGGCCTGGATCCAGAGGCCCACCGGGATGAACCGGAAGACCACCACCAGGAAGATGAAGCCGGTGAAGATCAGGGCGAGGAGCAGCCCCGGCGCTACCTGACTGATGTCCACGTGTCGCGTCTCCGAGTTGGGGAACGACTGCTACGCCGAGACCTGCCGCACCACGTGGCGGTACCCTTCGGCCCGCACCACGGTGATCCGGCTGCCGGCGCTGATGTACTCACCTTCGGTGACCACGTCGATCCGCTCCCCGTCGAGGAGCGCCACCCCGGCCGGCCGGAGGTCGGTGACCGCCGTGCCCTGCCGCCCCACGAGGTCGCCCCGGGGCAAGGCCGAGATGTAGCCCTCGGCGGCCTGCACGCTCTCGCGATGCACCAGCCCCGCGAACCGGCGGCTGTTGGGCAGGTGGCGGAGCCAGGCGTACGCGACGGCCAGGGTTATGACCACGCTGGCCCCAAGGACGGCCAGCGCCTGCACCACCTCCCCGCCGGACGGGAAGCTCCCCAGCATTGCGAGGACCACCGCCGCACCCATGAGCAGCGCCCCCAGAATGCCGGCAACCCCGAAGCCGGGAAGGAGGAACACCTCCACCAGCACCGCGATGAGCCCGAGCCCGAGCAGGATGACCTCCTCCATGCCGGCGAGCCCCACCAGCAGGCTGGACCCGAAGAAGAGCCCGAGCGAGGTGAAGCCAAGGAGCGCGCCCACGCCGTGCGTCCCGGCCTTGAGCTCGGCCAGCAGGGCGAGGATGCCCACCGACAGGAGGAGCGGCGAGACCATGGGGCTGGTGAGGAACCGCACCACCACCTCCGCCCAGTTGATGTCGACACTGAGCACCGGGGCGCCCGCCAGCCCCACGGCGGCGAGCAGTCCCGCCTCGTCCTCCACCTCGGCCTTGGCGTAGCGGACCCGCAGGGCCTCGGAAGTGCTGAGCGTCACGAGCTGCCCCGGCTTGGCGAGGCCCTCCGCGCCCAGGCTCTCATCCACCATGGCCTCGGCGATGCGCGGATCGAGCCCCTTCTCCTCGGCCAGGGCGCGGAACTCGCCGCGCATGGCGGAGACGTACTTCTCCGGCAGCTTCTCGCCGGACCCACCCACGGGAGTGGCGGCGCCGAGCACGGCGCCGGGGCGCATGTAGATGCCGTCCGTGGCCAGCGCGATCATGGCCCCCGCGCTGTAGGCGCGCGGGTTGACGAACGCGTACACCGGCACGTCGCTGCCGCGCACCGCGTCCACGATCCGCTCGGCGGCGTCGATGCGGCCGCCGGGGGTGTCGAGATCGAGGTAGATGGCCGCCGCGCCGGCCGCGTTGGCCTCGCGGATGCCCCGCGCAAGGTAGGGGGCGAGGCCGTTCTCGATCTCACCGTGCACCGGGAGCCGGTACACGGCGCCCTTTGCCGCCTGCGCCGCCAGCGCCGGCGCCACTACCACGAGGCCAAGGAGAATCGGGAGCCACCGCCGCATCGTGCCATCCTCCGGGAATTCGGAAGGAACGTTAGTGCCCGGCACCGGAAAAGTTTAGGGGCGGCCGAGCGGGCCGCCCCTACGGAGACTGTCCGAGGTTGGTGCCAGCGCTACGGCACCCGCCGCCGCCGCAGCGGCGCCTGCTGCTGCCGCGCCTCCTGCGCCTCCTGCAGCCGCTCCAGCAGCCGCTCCCGCAGCAGGAAGTACTGGGCCCGCTGCACCGGCGTCAGGAAGCTCCCCAGCTCGCGCGACTCGGCGCGGTACGACTCGGCGTAGCGCACCTTCAGGTCCAGCAGCTGCTCCGTCAGGCGATTGACCGCCTCCGGGTTGGCGGCCACCCCCGGACGGAGCTCGCCGGCCAGCGCGGTGCGGAGCCGCCGCTCCTCGGCATCCAGGTCCCGGCGCTTGCGGAAGTAGTCGCGCGCCACGCCGGCGAGGCGGTCGGCCTGCGGGTCGGTGAGGCCGAGTTCCTCCTGCACCCGCGCGGTGAAGCGCTCCTCGATGGCCTGCCGGAGCTCGGCGGCGCGGCCGCCCGGTTCCGGGTCCTGGGCCGCAAGCGGCGCCGCGGCCACGACCAGCAGGATGGGGAACCACCGCAGTGCGCGCATCAGCCCTCCAGCGAGCGGAGCACCCGCTCGAGTTGAGTGTCGTCCAGGTCGCCGAGCGAGGGGGCGTCCATCGAGCTGCCCTCGCTCACGGGGGCGTCGAGCTGGTCCAGCACGGCCTCGAGCACCTCGGTGTCGGCCTGGTCCAGCTCGGCGAGCGGCAGGTGGAACCCGGCCGCCACCATGGGCGCCGGGGGCGGCTTCCTCCGGCGACGGCCCGCGTCGCTGGGTCACCATCAGGACCAGCGCGGCAGCTGCCGCCAGGCCGCCGACCCAGGCGAGTCGCGTCCAGCGGGCCCGCCGCTGCCGGGCGTGCACGCCGGCGAGCACGGCGCGGGTGAGCGCCTCTGGCCGCACCGGGCCTCCGCCGGGCGGCCGAGCCGCCGGGCGGCCTGCACCAGGCGCCATTCGACGCGCCGCAGTCGGCGCAGGTCTCCATGTGCCTCGCGTCCTCGGCTGTCCACGCGGCGCGGCCGGCCGCCACGGCGGGCATCCGGTCCTGCAGGGGTCCGCACTCGAGGGTCATTGGATCAGCTCCTTCAGCCGCTTCGCCGCATGATGATAGTGCACGCGCGCCGAGCCGGGGGTGGTGTCGAGCAGCGTGGCGATCTCGTCGTAGTCCATCCCCTGCTGGGCCCGGAGCAGGAAGACCTCCCGCTGCAGCCGGGGGAGCCGGGTCAGCTCCTCCATCATCCGCCGCTCGAACTCGCGGGCGTCGAGCGTCGCCGCCGGGTCCTCGCTGGACGGGAGGTCGCCGTCGTCCAGCGGGACCGTGGTTCGGTGCCTGGCCCGCCGGTACTGGTCGCGCAGGAGGTTGGCCGCGATGCTGACCACCCAGCTCCGGAACGCCGATTCCTTCCGCCAGCTGTCCAGCGCCCCGAAGGCGCGGATGAAGGTCTCCTGCAGCAGGTCGTCGATGTCGCCGTCGTCGAGGCCGCTGGCGCCGAGGTAGCGGGCTACCGCGGGCGCGTGCCGCTCCACCAGCCCGGCAGCACCGCGCTCGTCCCCGCCCCGGTAGGCGCGGACGAGGTCGGCATCCGAGGGGGTGGCGGTGGCGAGGGCGCACATCGTCGGCGGGCGGACGGCTCCGGGGCGGAGATGTTAAGTGCCGGGGGTGCCGGAGGATGCGGCCGGGAGGGGGTCCCGGGCAAGCGCCGGGGGGCTAAATTCTGGCCCGGATGATGGTTCCCGGAACCTGCTCAAGGGGTGATGGCGTGGACGCAGTGATCGTCGGTGCGGTGCGCACCCCGGTGGGACGCGCCGGGGGTGCCCTGGCGGAGATGCGGCCGGATGACCTGGCGGCCGTGGCCCTGAGGGGGCTGCTGGAGAAGACCGGCCTGCCCGCCGACCAGATCGAGGACGTGATCCTCGGCTGCACCAACCAGGCCGGCGAAGACAACCGGAACGTGGCGCGAATGGCGCTGCTGCTCGCGGGCCTGCCGGTGGAAGTGCCCGGCCAGACCGTGAACCGCCTCTGTGGCTCCGGCCTCCAGGCCGTGATCACCGCCGCCCAAGCCGTCCGCGCCGGCGAAGGCACCCTTTTCCTGGCGGGCGGGGTGGAGAGCATGACCCGTGCCCCCTACGTGATGCTCAAGAGCGGCAGCGCCTGGAACCGCACCCCGCCCCCCCTGGCCGACACCACCGTGGGCTGGCGCTTCACCAATCCCAGGATGCCGAAGGAGTGGACCATCGCCCTCGGCGAGACCGCTGAGAAGGTGGCGGCGCAGTACGGCATCACCCGCGCAGACCAGGATGCCTTCGCGGTGGAGAGCCAGCGCCGGGCCCAGGCGGCGCTCGCGGCCAACGTCTTTGCCGAGGAGCTGGTGCCGGTGGCGGTCCCGGACGGCAAGGGCGGCAGCCGGCTCGTGGCCGTGGACGAGCCGCCCCGGGCGGACGTCACCCTCGAGGGGCTCGGGAAGATGAAGCCGGCGTTCGTGAAGGATGGCACCGTGACGGCAGGCAGCTCGAGCGGGATCAACGACGGGGCCTCGGCCGTGGCGGTCATGGCGGCGGAGGCGGCGCGGGCGCTCGGGCAGCGGCCGCTGGCGCGCATCGTGGCGAGTGCGGTGGCCGGTGTGGACCCGTCGGTGATGGGCCTCGGCCCCATCCCGGCCACCCGCAAGGCGCTGGAGCGCGCCGGGCTCACCGTGGACCAGCTGGACCTGATCGAACTCAACGAGGCGTTCGCGGCCCAGGGCCTGGCGTGCATGCGCGAGCTGCATCTTGATCCGGCCAAGGTGAACGTCTACGGTGGCGCCATCGCGCTCGGGCATGCGCTCGGCTCCAGCGGCTCACGCATCCTCACCACCCTGGTGCACGCGCTCCGGCGCAAGGGCGGGCGCTACGGCCTGGCCACCATGTGCATCGGCGTGGGCCAGGGGATCGCGCTGGTCGTGGAGCGGACGGAGTAGCCGATGGCCGGCACCCATCCCCCCCGGATCATCGGCCACCGCGGCGCGAGTGGCACCGCGCACGAGAACACCCTCGAGGCCTTCCGCCGCGCCCAGGAACTCGGCGCCAATGCCGTCGAGCTCGACATCCACGCCACCCAGGACGGCACGCTCCTGGTGCACCACGACGCGGACGTCGCGGGCGTCGGGCGGATTGCCGAACTCCACGCCACCGCCTTCGCGGACTACCGGCTCCCCAACGGGGAGCCGATCCCGACGCTGGCCCAGGTGCTGGCCCTCGTCCCGGGCATCGACATCTGGGTGGAGGTGAAGACCCTCACCCCGAAGCACGACGCGCTCCTGCTCGAGACCCTCCGCACCGGGCCCAATCCGCCCTGTTACGCGGTGCATTCGTTCGACCACCGCATCATCCGCCGCCTGGGCGACGCCGAACCGACGCTGCGCCGTGGCGTCCTGCTGGCCTCCTACCTGTGCGAGACGCTGCCCGTGCTCGCCGCGGCCGGGGCGGACACGCTCTGGATGGAGACGCACCTCATCGACCAGGCCCTCGTGGAGCTGATCCACGAGGACGAGCTCCGCCTCATTGCGTGGACCGCCAACGACGAGCGGGAGATCGAGCGCCTGATCCACCTGGGCGTGGACGGGATCTGCGGCAACCATCCCGACCGGATCCAGGCGGCGCTCGCGCGGACCCGGGGCGGTCGCTAGCTTCCCTCGCGGCGCGCCCCGCCGCTGACGTTGCACTTCTCACCCATTCCGCAGGCTCGTGTGACCCACCGTCCCACCCGGCCGTCGCCCATGCGCGTGCGACGGCCTGCCGCCGCCCTCGCCCTGCTCTCCCTCCTGCTCCTGCCCCCGCTCGCCGCGCAGGGCACCGGGCCGATCACCCTGGAGCAGTTCCGCCTCGCCAACGGCCTCGAGGTCATCTTCGCGCCCGACCGCTCCGCGCCCGTGGTGGCCGTCGACGTCTGGTACGAGGCGGGGTCCCGCACCGTTCCGCCCGCGCAGGCCGGCCTGGCCCGGCTGTTCGAGCGCCTGATGTACGCGGGCACCGAGCACGTGGCGCCCGGCGCGCACGCCGCGCTGGTCAACGACCTGGGCGGCGAGAGCCTGGCGGAGGTCAGCGAGGAGAGCGCCCGCTTCGGTGCCACCGTCCCTGCCGAGCGGCTGGGGCTGGCGCTCTGGCTGGAGGCGGAGCGGATGCGGGGCCTGGCCATCAGCGATTCGAGCGTCAACGACGCCCGCCTGGCCCAGCTCGGCGACCTGCGCGACCGGCTGAACGGCGAGCCCTACACCGAGGCGCTGCTCGACGCGGTGACCACGCTGTACGACACCGCCACCTGCGCCGGCTATTCGCAGCCCGCCATCGGCCGGGCCACCACGCTGCCCGCCATCACCACGGCGCAGGTGCGCGATTTCTACGTGGCACGCTACGCACCGTCGGGGGCGCGCCTCGTGATCGCGGGGAGTTTCGACCCGGCCGACGCACGCCGGCTGGTGATGGAGTACTTCAACAACATCCCGCGCGGCAATGAACCGGCGCCGGTGACCTGCACCGAGCCCGGCAGCTTCGCGTCGCGGCGCCATGTGGTGACCGACCGGCAGGCTGGCCGCCCCGCCGCCGGCGTCCTGTACCGGCTGCCGCCGCACAATCACGCGGACACGCCGGCGCTCGAACTCCTCGGCATCATCCTCACCGAAGGCAGCGGGGCGCGCCTGCCGACGGTACTGGGCCGGGAGCTCCGCGCGGCCGCCGCCACCCAGGGTGGGATCATCGGCGACCGCCGCGCCACCGGTGCCTTCCTCCTCTTCGGCGTCTCGAGCAACCGGGTCAGCGGCGATTCCCTCGCCGCCATGCTCGCGGCCCAAGCCGCGTGGGCGGGCAGCGACAGCCTCGGCGCCGCGCAGCTGGAGCGCGCCCGGCACATCTACCGCGCCACCGCCGCGAGCGATCGCGAGCGCATGGCCGACATCGCCAACGCGGTGCAGCACGCCGCCGCCTTCCACGGGAATCCCAGCGAGGTCAACGCCGAGCCGGCGCGGATCCTCGCCGTGACGCTCGACGACCTGCGCCGCGTGGCCCGCACCTGGCTCCGGCCGGAGAACGCCGTGACCCTGATCATCAACCCGGAGGCGCGCCAGTGACCCGCCTCCTCGCCCTGCTCACCCTCGCCGCCCCGCTCGCGCTCGCGGCGCAGGACTTCCCGGCGGCGCCGCCGCCGGCCGCACCCCTGGTGGCCACCGGTCTGGCACCGGCGCAGGAAGTGCTGCTCGCCAATGGCCTGCGTCTCGTGGTGCTCCCCCGGCCCCGCCAGCCCGTGGTCTCGCTGACGCTCACCATCCCGGCCGGCTCCGCCTACGACCCGGCCGACAAGGAAGGCACCGCCGACGTCATGGCCGGCCTCCTCACCCGCGGCGCGGGCGACCGCTCGGCCGCGGAGCTGGAGCGGGACGTCGACGCGCTGGGCGGCTCGGTCACCGCCTTCGCGGACCCCGACTTCGTGACGGTGCGCGCCGATGCCACCACGGACCAGGCCGCCGCAGCCTTCGCGCTGCTCAGCGACATGGTGCTACGTCCCGTCTTCACGGAGGCGGAGCTGGCAGCGCTCAAGCAGCGCACGGCCGCCTCGCTCGAGGACCGGCTGAGTGAGCCGGCCGGCCTGGCCGCGCGCATCTTCCTCCTCGCGGCCTACCGCCGCCACCCCTATGCGCGCCGGCCCACGCCGGCGTCGGTGAACGCGGTGACTCGCGCGGACGTGCTGGCGTTCCACGCCGCGCGCGTCCGCCCCGCCGGCTCCACGCTGGTGGTCACGGGTGACATCACCCTCGCGGTCGCGCAGCGGCTCGCCACCCAGGCACTGGGGGGCTGGAAGGGCCTGCGCCCCGCGGCGCTGGTGGTGCCGGCGCAGCTCGGCACCGGCCCCAAGGGCATCGTGCTGGTGCACTCCCCGGGCGCCACCACGGCCAACCTCATTGCCGGCACCACCGCCTGGGGCGGGGCGGACTCGAGCTACATTGCCGGCGCCGTGATGACCCGCATCCTGGGCGACAACCGGAGCGGCCGCCTGGTGCGGGCATTCGGGCAGCGGGGCTGGACCGACATCGCCGGCGCCTCCTTCCTGCGGACGGCGCGGCTCGGGCTCTTCCAGGCCTCCACCATCGTGCCACTCGAGGCCGCCGATTCGGCGGTGCGGGAGCTGCAGGCCCAGTTCGCGGCGCTCCGCACCGACCTGGTCCCCGCGCGCGAGCTGGAGCGGGCGCGGGAGGCGGTGGCCGGCAGCTTCGGCGCCGACCTGCAGACCAGCGCCCAGGTGAGCCAGGCCCTCGCCCAGGCGCGCGCCCTCGGCCTCCCGGCCACGTACCTCACTACCTACCGCGCCAAGGCCATGGCGGTGAGCGCGGCGCAGGTGCGCGCGGTGGCGCGCCGGGTGCTTCCCGCCACCGGCCTCGCCGTGGTGATCGTGGGCGACGCCTCGCGCCTCTACCGCCCGCTGTCCGCCCTCGGCGAGGTCACCATCTTCTCGCCCGACGGCTCGGTGCTGAGCCCCGAGGCCGTGCTGCCCCGGAGCGCCCCGTTCGCGATCCACGCGGGCGCCGCGGAGGCACGCACCGACTCGCTGGTGATCGCCGCGCGCGGGGCCGCCGTGGGGCTGCAGGTGACGCAGGTGAACCGCGCCGGCGACAGCCTCGTGTACACCGAGCAGACCGTCATCGGCACCGCGATCAGCCAATCCACCACGGTGGTGTTCGACACCGCCGGCCACATGCGCAGCGTGGAACAGGCGGGCAAGGTGCAGGGCCAGGACACGAAGATCTCCCTCCGCTACGCGGGCGGCCGCGTAAAGGGCACCGCCCAGCTCGCCGGCCCCACCGGACTCCGTCCGCTGGCCATGGACACCACCGTCAGCGCCACGGCGATCGACGACAACGCCATCCAGGCCATCCTGCCCTACCTGGCCTGGGACGTGAACCGGCAGTGGACCTTCCAGGTCTTCGGCTCCGGGGAGAACGTCCTCC
>JBGAOL010000179.1:0-8849 GCA_044221825.1 Gemmatimonadales bacterium | reverse complement strand
CGGCGACTACCATACCAAGACCCTGCCCGACAAGTGGACCGTCGTCTCCGCCGACGGCAGCCTCTCCGCCCACTTCGAGCATACGGTGGCCATCCTCAAGGATGGGCCCCGCATCCACACCACGGAGGCGTGAAGGCCGGTCGCGAACGACCTACTCTGCAGGGCCCCACCCGTCGTCCCCCCAACGCACACCTGGCTGTCGTCCTCCTGAGGTAACCCCTCGGGCCAATTCCGCTCGTGGCGTCCGCACCTACTATGGGAGCCGGCAGCGTGGCGGGCCACCGAGGGCCCGCGCGTGTGGCATTCACCAAGGAGGGGGACATGCCGAGGCTCGAGGGCAAGCCCAGTGGGCTGCCGCAGGTCGTGGTCTGGGTGCTGGTCCTGCTGGCGGTCTTCCTCGTGCTCGAATACCTGAACATCATCGACGTCGTGCCGAATCTCGGCCGGCCGTAGGAGGCGGGATGCTCAAGGGAAGCGACGTGATCGGCCTGCCGGTGGTGACCTATGACACCGGCGAGCGCCTCGACAAGGTGAGTGACGTGGTGTTCGACCACGAGTCGCGGCGGGTGCTGGGCCTCGTGGTGGACGATGGCGGCTGGTTCCGGGACGCGCGCGTGGTGCCGTTCGAGGCGGCGCGCACCATTGGTCCGGACGCGGTGATCGTCAGCTCCAAGGATGCGGTGACCACGCCCGCCGCCGCGCAGGGCATCCGGCGGATCCTCGAGCAGGACAACATCCTCAAGGGCACCCGCATCGTGACCACCGATGGCCACGAGCTCGGCACGCTCCGCGACCTGTACTTCGATGAGCGCACCGGCGACGTCGAGGGCTTCGAGGTGTCGGGCGGGATGTTCGCCGATGCCTACGAGGGGCGGAGCTTCGTGCCCGCGGCCAGCACCCTCACCATCGGTGAGGCGGTGGCCTTCGTGACGCCGGAGACCCTGGCGCTCATGGAGGAGCAGGTGGGCGGGATCCGGGGCGCCATGGAGCGGACGGGCCATCGCGTCAACGAGGCCGCCGGCGACGCCGGCGACCGCGTGCGCGCCGTGACCGGCGCCCTCGGCCGCCCGCCGGAGACCCTCGAGGAGACCTGGGGCCGGCGGGTGAAGCGCGACGTCCGGAGCGCCGGCGGATACCTGGTGGCCGCGCGGGGCCAGCTCGTGACGGATCCCGTCATCACCCGCGCGCGCGAGGCCGGGTGCGAGCGCGACGTGCTCGACGCCGTGACCGTGGTGGAGGCCGACGACAAGCCCGCCGAACTCGACGCCTTCGGGAGCCGCGTGCGCGAGGGGGCCCAGTCGGTGCAGGCGGAGGCCAAGAACCTGTGGGAACGCATCAAGGAGAAGAGCGCGGATGCCCGGGACCGGGCCGCCGCCGAGACCGAGCAGCGCCGCATCAACGGGGCGCTCGGCCGGCCGGTGACACGGGTCATCCTGGACCGCGGCGACCGCGTAATCCTCAACGTGGGCGAGATCATCACCCATCGCGCCGTCGACATGGCCCGCACCGAGGGGGTGCTGGAGATCCTGCTCGACTCCGTGGCCACCGGTGAGCCGACGTTCTCGGAGGATTACCTGCGCGCGCCGGAACCGGGCCGGGCGGCGCTCGAGGGCTCGCAGGTGCCCGTGCAGGACCGCCCGCCCGAGGTGCCGCGCGCGGAGGGCGGGCTCGACGAACTCGTGAACGACCAGGCAGACGAGTTCCGCCGGGACCTGGACGGCCCCGGGCGCGCGCGCTAGCGCGGGGCCTGCAGCCGCTCCTCGAGCGCCATGCGCGCCTCGGCGGCGGCCCGCTGGGTTTCGCGTAGCGCGATGTCCGACTGGTCCGCCAGCACGCGCAGGTCCTCCGGGCGGCCCGCCGCCAGCACATTGGCGCGGAGGTTGAGTTGCGAGCCGGCAGCGGCTGCCGCCGCGAGCAGCGTCGCCATCACGGCGTCGGGACCGGCACTCGGCGGCGCGGCCCGTACGGCGCGCCGCCCCAGCAGCGCCACCTCGCGCGACAGCCGCACCACCTCCGCCGGCACGTGCGCCGCCTTCCGCCAGGCGGCGCGCACGCGCGCCTCCTGCCCCGCTCGCCCCCGGTCGCGTCCTTGCGCGCCGCGATCACCGCGGAATAGGCCAGCGCATCCTCACCCGCCAGGGCGAGCAACCGGGTCCGGAGCGTCTCCGCCGACTCCACCAGCTGCGCCAGCCCGGCGTCATCCCCGCCCCGCGCGAGCGCGATCCGCGCCGTCATGGCGGCGAGGGCCGCGGCGAGCGCGCACGTCACGGCGGCCGCCGCACCGCCGCCCGGGAGCCGGGGTGGCCTGGGCGAGCTCGCGGGTGAAATCGTCGAGGGGCGGGGAAGACATCGGGCTCCCGGGCGGAGGACGGAGAGACGGAATGCTCAGGGGACGGCGCCGCCGTGCCCGTCGCCCACGGCCTGGATGAGGCCGAGGAGCCAGGCATGGATGGCGGGGTTGCCGGCCAGCACGGCGCCGTGCTCCACCCCGCGGTCGCGTCCGTGGAAATCGGTGACGCGCCCGCCCGCCTCGCGGACCAGCAGCGTGCCCGCCGCCATGTCCCAGGCCGAGAGGCGCTGCTCCCAGAAACCCTCGAACCGGCCGGCCGCCACGTCGGCCAGGTCGATGGCGGCCGAGCCCGGCCGGCGGACGCCGCTCGCCGCCTCGATCACCCGCCGCAGCTGCGCCATGTACTCCTCCACGCGGCCGAAGTCCTTGAACGGGAGCCCGGTGCCGATCAGCGCATGCGACGGCTCGGTGATGGCCGAGACGCGGATCGGCGCCCCGTTCTCGAAGGCGCCACCGCCCCGGGTGGCCGTGGTCAGCCGATCGAGCGGCACGTGGAGCACGGCGGCCGCCTCGAGCACCCCGTCGACGGCCGCCGCGATCGACACCGAATACGCGGGAAAGCCATGCAGGAAGTTGGTGGTGCCATCGAGCGGGTCCACCACCCAGACCAGGCCGCGCGTGACCACCTCCGGCGACAGCTCCTCGCCGATGATCAGCGCCCCCGGCGTGGCCGCCAGCAGCGTTTCGGCGATCAGGCCCTCGGCGGTGCGGTCCACCTCCGTGGCCCAGTCGGCCCGGCCCTTCATGGTCCAGGCGGAGGGGTCGGGGCGCGGGGTGGCGCGCAGGTAGGCGCCGGCCCGGCGGGCGGCGGTCACGGCGTGGTGCAGTAAGTCGTTGGCGGATGCCATCTTGCGGGGCCTCTTGGGCGTCCTTAGCTTGCGCCGATGCCTCGTATCTTCTCCGGGATCCAGCCCAGCGGCGAGCTCCACATCGGCAACTGGCTCGGCGCGGTCCAGAACTGGGTCCGTCTTCAGCAGACCTACGACTGCATTTACTGCGTCGTGGACCTCCACGCCATCACCGGCAAGTACGAGCCGGCGGCGCTGCAGCGGCGCACCTGGGAGATGGCTGTAGGCCTGCTGGCGGCGGGCGTCGATCCCAACCGGGTCACGCTCTTCGTCCAGTCGCACGTGCCGGAGCACGCGGAACTGCAGTGGCTCTTCAACGCCGTGACGCCCATCGGCGAGCTGGAGCGGATGACGCAGTTCAAAGATAAGTCGTCCCGGTTCGAGAGCGTGCCGGCGGGCCTGCTGAACTACCCCGTGCTCATGGCCGCGGACATCCTCCTCTACCGCGCCGACCTGGTGCCGGTGGGGGAGGACCAGGTCCAGCACCTCGAGCTCACCCGCGAGATCTGCCGCAAGTGGAACGCCGAGTTCGGCGGGGGCGAGGACTACTTCCCGGAGCCCAAGCCGCTCCTCACCCAGGCCAAGCGCGTCATGGGCCTCGACGGGCAGAGCAAGATGTCGAAGAGCCTCGGCAATACCATCGGCATCCTGGAGCCGCCCGAGGAGGTGTGGGCCAAGCTCCGCCCGGCCAAGACCGATCCGGCGCGGGTGCGGAGGCAGGATCCCGGTACCCCCGAGAACTGCAACATCTACGCGCTGCACGGCTTCTTCTCGCCGCCGGAGACGGTGGCCACGGTGGCCCACAACTGCCGCACCGCAGGGTGGGGCTGCATCGAGTGCAAGAAGGTGCTGTCGGACAACCTCAACGCGCAGCTCGACCCGATCCGCGCGCGCGCGGCCGAGCTGTCGGCGCATCCCGAGACGGTGGTGGAGCTGCTCGGGGACGGCGCGGAACGCGCCCGCCGCATCGCCCGGGAGACGATGCGCGAGGTGCGCGAGCGGATGGGCTTCCTGGCGCGGGACTGAGGAGGGGGCATGGAGAAGATCATCAAGGCCGCCGTCGAGCGGGGCGCCTCCGACCTCCACATCAAGGCCGGCGACGTCTTCCGCGCCCGGATCAACGGCAAGCTGGTCCCCCTCACCAAGCAGCGCCTGACACCCGACCAGACCCGCGCCATCGCGCTCAAGCTCCTGCCCAACGACGAGGAGCGCTCGCGGGTGGAGCGGCTGAAGGACTTCGACTGCTCGTGGGGGATGCCCGGGGTGGGGCGCTTCCGCGTCAACGTGCTGCGGCAGCGCTCGTCGTTCATGATCGTCATGCGGGTCATCCCCTTCGCCGTGCCCACGCTCGAGGAGCTCAAGCTGCCGCCGGTCACGGCCCGCCTGGCCGAGCTGGAGCAGGGCCTCGTGCTGGTGACGGGCGTGTCGGGGAGCGGCAAGAGCTCCACCGTGGCGGCCATGCTCAACCACGTGAACCAGAACCTGCACCGCCACATCGTCACGGTGGAGAACCCGATCGAGTTCCTGCACCGCGACGTGAAGTGCTCGGTGACCCAGCGCGAGGTGGGCGTGGACACCGAGAGCTTCTCCATCGGGCTGCAGGCGGCGCTGCGGCAGGATCCCGACGTGATCGTCATCGGCGAGATCGGCGACAGCGAGACGCTCGACACCGCCATCAAGGCGGCCGAGCGCGGGCACATGGTGCTCTCCACGCTGCCGACGCCCGACGTCACCAGCACCCTCAGCCGGCTCCACTCCATGTTCCCGCCGCAGGAGCGGGAGATCGGCCGCATCCGCCTCGCCGAGGTCCTCCGCGGGGTGGTCTCCCAGCGGCTGCTGCCGCGGAAGGAAGGGGAAGGCCGCCTGCCGGTGCTCGAGGTGCTCACCGCCACCGCCGCCACCCGCGCCATCCTGCGCGAGCCCGAGCGCCTCGCCGCGCTCCGCGCCCTGATCGCCGAGGGCGCGAGCGAGGGGATGCAGACCTTCGAGCAGCACGCCGGCCGCCTCGTGGACGCCGGGGACATCGCCGCGGAGTCCGCCTCGGCGCTCGGCGTGGCCACGCCCGCGTCCTGAGCCCCGACGCGCTGCTCCGGGCCGTCCTCGCCTCCCCGCGTGAGGCCGGGACCCCCGCCACCGACTCGGCGCGCGCCGCGGTGCGCCAGTGGCTCGAGGCGCGGGGCTACGTGGTGCAGGAGCAGCGCTTCTCCTTCCAGCCCGCCGCCCTCAGCGCGTTCCCCCTCGTGGGCGCCGGCCTCGGCTGGCTCACCCTGATCCAGTTGCCCCTCCTCACCTTCGCCTCCGTGCCCGGGTGGGCCGCGCTCGCGGTCTGGCTGGCCGGCGCCGGGGCGCTCGGAGTGCTGGCGTGGGGGATCGGCAGCGGCACCCGCGTCCCCGGGGCGGAGCAGCGGGAGGACGCCAACCTGATCGCCCGGCCACCGGGCGGCGAGCCGGTGCGGCGCTGGGTGGTGGCCCATCTCGACAGCAAGGCCCAGGGGCACTCCATGGCGGGGCGTCTGGTGGCGGTCTGGGTGGTCGTGCTGGCCGTCCTGACCCTGACCGGACTGGCGGTGGCGCGCCTGGTGGGTGGGGCGCCTCTGGACCCTGTCCCCGTGGCCGCGGGGGCCGGGCTTGCCCTGGCCGCTGGGGGGCTCGCGGCGCGAGGCCGGCTGAAGGGGGGCTCCCAGGGCGCGCGGGACAACGGAACGGGCCTCCTCGCGGCGCTGGAGGCCGCTGCCGGGGCTCCGGTGCCGGGGGTGGGGATCCTCGTGACCGGGGCCGAGGAGTTCGGCCTGGTGGGGGCGCGGGCCCTGGTGCGCGGGGGGCTCGCCGTGGCCGGCACCGAGGTCATCAACCTCGACACCATCGCCGACCGGGGCGACCTCGCGGTGGTCATCCACGACCCCGCCCACCGGCCCCTCGCCGACCGGCTGGCGGCGGCCCTGGCCGGGGTCGGTCCCCGCGTGGTGGTCCGTCGGCTGCCGGTGGGCATCCTGGTGGACAGCGTCCCGCTGGCGCGCGCGGGCGCGGTGGCGGTGACCATCGGCCGGCTCGACTGGTCGGTCCTCCGGGTGCTCCACACCCCGCGCGACACGCTCGACGGCCTCGACCTGGGGCCGGCGCGCGCGGTGGGGCGGGTGCTCGCCGCGCTGCCGCCGCCTCGTTGACAATCGGCGGGTGCCGTCTAGCTTTAGCCAGAGGATACACCGGGGCCCCCGAGGCGGGGCCCCGGTTCTTTTTTGGGGTCCGGAGCAGGGATCCCGCGCCAGCACTCCGAAAGCCGGAAGCCATGTTCGGACCCAAGACGCATTGCGTGGTGGTGGTCGGCGCCCAGTGGGGCGACGAAGGCAAGGGGAAGCTCGTCGACGTGATGGCCGAGCGGGCCGATTACGTGGTGCGCTACCAGGGCGGGGCCAACGCCGGCCACACGGTCTGCATCGGCGACGCCCAGTTCATCCTGCAGCAGATCCCGTCGGGGATCCTCCACGACAACTGCACCTGCATCGTCGGCAACGGCGTGGTGCTCGACCCGGAGCAGTTCTTCAGTGAACTCGACGGGCTCGGCAAGAAGGCCATCGCCACCGGCGGCCGGATCCTGGTGTCGGAGCGGGCGCACCTGGTGCTTCCGTACCACAAGCAGCTGGACCGCGCCCACGAGAAGAGCCAGAAGATCGGCACCACGGGGCGGGGCATCGGGCCCACCTACGAGGACAAGTACGGCCGCCGCGGCATCCGGGTCGGCGACCTCCGCTACCTCGAGAGCACCAAGGCGCTGGTGGCCGAGCGGGTGGCCCGCGCCAACCAGCTGCTGGAGCTCATGGGTGCCAGCGAGCGCGCCTCGGTGGAGGAGCACCATGCCCTCCTCGACCGGCTGGCCCCGCGCCTGGTGCCGCTCAGCACCGACACCGGCTACCTGGTGCACCACGCCATCAAGCAGGGCAAGCGGGTCCTGCTCGAGGGCGCGCAGGGTGCGCTCCTCGACGTGGACCACGGCACCTATCCGTTCGTCACGTCGTCCAACACCACGGCGGGCGGTGCCGCGGTGGGCGCGGGCATCGGCCCCACGGCCATCGACGAGGTGCTCGGCGTGGTGAAGGCCTACACCACCCGCGTCGGCAACGGCCCGCTGCCCACCCAGGCGGCCGATGGTGTCGAGGAGGAACTCCGCAAGCTCGGCGGCGAGTTCGGCGCCGTGACCGGGCGGCCGCGGCGCTGCGGCTGGTTCGACGCCATGGTGGTGCGCTACTCGGTCCGCGTGAACGGCCTCACCGGCCTCGCCGTCACCAAGCTCGACGTGCTCGACACCTTCGGCGAGATCCCCGTGGGGACCGGCTACCAGCTGGACGGCGCGCCCTGCACGGTGATGCCCTCCGACGTGCGGGCGCTGGAGCAGGTGGTGCCGCAGTACGAGGTGCTGCCCGGCTGGCGGAAGCCGACCACCGGCGCCCGCAAGCTCGCCGACCTGCCCCCCGAGGCCCGCGCCTACCTCGACCGGCTCGAGGACCTCTCCGGCGCCCCCATCCGCTACGTCAGCGTCGGCACCCGCCGCGACCAGATCATCGAAGTCTGATGGAGCGCACCGAGCTCCTGGTGGTGGGGGCGGGGCCGTGCGGCCTCGCCGTCGGCGTCGCGGCGAAGGAGGCCGGGGTGGGCTGTGTCCTCCTCGACCGCCGCACCGTCGTCTCGGCCATCGAGCGCTACCCGCTCAACATGACGTTCTTCTCCACCCCGGAGAAGATCGAGATCGGCGGGGTGCCGTTCATCGCCAGCCACGAGAAGCCCACCCGGCGCGACGGCCTGCTCTACTACCGCCGCGTGGCCGAGCACTTCGGGCTCGACGCCCGGCCGGGCGAGGAGGTCACCGCCGTGTCCCGCCGGCCCGGTGGGGGCTTCGAGGTGCAGGTGCGCCGCCGCCATGACGACGCCGTGTACCATGCCGACCACGTGGTCTTCGCCACCGGGTACTACGACTGGCCCAACCTGCTCGGTGTCCCCGGGGAGGAGTTGCCGCACGTCTCGCACTACTTCACCGAGGGCCACCGCCACTGGCGCCAGGAGGTCGTGGTCATCGGCGCGGGGAACAGCTCGGTCGATGCGGCCCTGGAATGCTGGCGTGCCGGGGCGCGGGTGACGCTGGTGCACCTGGAGGAGGGGTTCGACCGGGCGGTGAAGCCCTGGGTTCTCCCGGACATCACCAACCGCCTCAAGGAAGGCAGCATCACCGCGGTGTGGCGGAGCCGCGTGGTGGCCATCACCCCCTCGGAGGTCGAGATCGAATCGCTGACCGGGGCTGGCCGGCGCCGCCTCCCGGCCGACGCGGTCCTGGCCATGACTGGCTACCACGCCAATACGGAGCTTCTGGAGCGGCTCGGCGTGCCGGTCGACCGGGCTACGGGGGTGGCGGCCCACGACGAGGCCACCATGATGACCCCGGTGCCGGGGTGCTTCCTCGCGGGCGTCATTGCGAGCGGGAACGACGCCAATCGCCTCTTCATCGAGAACGCCCGGGAGCACGGGGAGCTGATCGTCCGGGAGGTGCTGCGGCGGAGGGGAGGCCGGTAGGCGGTTCGGCGGTTGGTAACTCGGGGAGTGGGCGATTGGGCGATTGGGCGATTGGGCGATTGGTGCAAGGAAGCGGGGGCGGAATCCGGAAC
>JBGAOL010000178.1:0-10299 GCA_044221825.1 Gemmatimonadales bacterium | reverse complement strand
GTGTTCGTGCCCGTCAGCCTCATGAGCGCGGTGACGCCCGGCTGGTCGGGCTTCACCAGCCGGCAGGAGTACTGGCTGTATCTCCTCGGCCGGGTGGCGCCCGGCACCACGCGCGCGCAGGCGGCCGTGGCGCTCAACACCACCTACCATCGCCTTCTCACCGAGGTGGAGGCCCCCGCCCTGACCCGCCTCAGCGAGCAGCTGCGCACGCGCTTCCTCGCCAGGGAGCTGACGCTGGCGCCCGGGGCGATGGGCCAGAGCACGCTGGCGGAGGACGTCGGCACCCCGCTGGCGCTCCTTTTCGGGGTGACCGGGCTCGTGCTCCTCATCGCCTGCGCCAACATCGCCAACCTGCTGCTGGCGCGCGCCGCCGCGCGCGCGGGGGAGTTCGCCGTGCGCCTCGCCATCGGCGGGAGCCGCACGCACCTGGTGCTGCAGCTGCTCGGCGAGTCGCTCTGCCTCGGCGCGCTCGGTGGCCTCGCCGGGCTCGGCCTCGCCGTCGTCTGCCTGCACGCCATGCAGGCGCTCCTGCCGGGGGAACTGGGCCAGGCCTTCGTCCCCGCGCTCGACCTCCGCGTGCTCCTCTTCACCTCCGCCCTGGCCATCCTCACCGCGCTCGCCGTGGGCCTGGCGCCGGCGCTCCACGCCACCCGCCCCAACCTGATCGGCGTCCTCCGCGAGCAGGGCGGCCAGCCGGCCGGCGGCCGGGCGGCGGCGCGCTGGCGCACCGCGCTCGCCACGGGGCAGGTGGCGCTCGCCATGGCGCTCCTCGCGTCGGCCGGGCTCTTCGCCAGGAGCCTCGCCAACGTGCTGCGCGTGGATTTCGGGATGCGGCCGGAGGGAGTCGTCACCTTCGCCCTCTCCCCGGAGCTCAACGGCTACGATGGTGTCCGGAGCCAGGCGCTCTTCGCCCGGGTGCGCGAGGAGCTCACCACGCTTCCCGGCGTCACCCACGTGAGCTTCGCCATGGTGCCGGTGGTGAGCAACAGCAGCTGGGGCAACGACGTCGGCGTCGAGGGCTACTCCACCGATCCCGACGTGGATCACAACGCCCGCTACAACCAGGTGGCCCCCGGCTTCTTCACCACCCTCGGCGTGCCGCTCCTCTCGGGGCGCGAGTTCACCGACACCGACGCACCCGGCGCCCCCCGAGTGGCCATCGTCAACCGGGCCTTCGCCCGGAAGTTCGGCCTCGGCGACCACCCGGTGGGCAAGCGCCTCGACCGCGGCAACGGCCGCCTCGACTACGAGATCGTGGGCCTGGTGCAGGACGCCGCGTACGAGCGCGTGAAGGACGAGGTCATCGCCGCCTTCTTCATCCCCGCGCTGCAGGACCCGTCCCTCGGCGCCGTCACCTTCTACGCCCGCACCAGCGGCGATCCCGCCGCCCTCGTGGCCGCCGTCCCCCGCGTGGTGCAGGCCCTCGAGCCCACGCTCCCGGTGGAGCAGCTCCGCACCCTCCCCGAGCAGGTGCGCGAGAACACCTACCTCGACCACTTCCTGGCCATCCTCGCCACCACCTTCGCCCTGCTCGCCACGCTACTCGCGGCGCTCGGCCTCTACGGCGTGCTGGCCTACACCGTCACGCAGCGCACCCGCGAGTTCGGCGTGCGCATGGCGCTCGGCGCACGGCCGGCCGAGGTGCGCGGGATGGTGCTCCGCCAGGTGGGACGGCTGACGCTGGTGGGGACCGGGCTCGGCCTCGTGGGGGCACTCGCGCTTGGCCGGGTGGCGCAGGCACTCCTCTACGGGATGACGGGGCCGGACCTCACGGTACTCCTCGGCGCGGCGCTCGTCCTGGGCGGCGTGGCGCTCCTCGCCGGCTTCATTCCTGCGGTCCGCGCCGCGCGCCTCGACCCCATGCGCGCCCTCCGCGGCGAATGAGCCGCCCGGCCGTCCCCCGCCACGCGCGGCCCGTGGCGCCGCCGGCGCGGTCTGTCCCCCATCAGGCGCGCCGCCCGGGACGCGTCCCTATGCTCCGCCCATGACACGCTGCTCCGCCCTCGCCCTGCTGCGCCTGCCGCTCGTGGCGGCGCTCCTCGCCATCCCCGCCTGCGGCGCCACCACCGGGCCCGACTACCCGGCCGGCCCCCGCATCCTCTTCATCGGCAACTCCCTCACCTACGAGGACTCCCTCGGCGCGCGGGTGGCGGAGGTGCTGGCGCAGTTCGGCGACTCGGGCGTGTACGTCCGCACCGTCGGTTTCCCGACTACTCGCTCGAGGACCACTGGAACGAGGGCACCGCCCCGCGCCTCCTCCGCGCGGAGCGCTGGGACTACGTGGTGATGCAGCAGGGACCGTCGTCCACCTCGAGAACCAGCTCTACCCTCGGCGAGTTGGTGAAGCAGTTCGCGCCGCTCATCCGCGCCGCCGGCGCGGAAGCCGGTGCTGTTCCAGGTCTGGCCCAGCCTCCGCGACACGGCGCGCTTCGCGCTCGTGGACCAGTCCTACCGCGCCGCTGCGACTCGGTGGGCGCGCTCTACGCCCTCGCCGGCAATGCCTGGCACCGCCTCCTCGACACCGACTATGCGCTCGGCGCCGAGCTGTACGAGGTGGACGCCTTCCACCCGACGCCCATGGGCACCTACCTTGCCGCCGTGGTCATCGCGGCGCGGATCCGTGGCATGATGCCGGATCACCTGCCCCCGGTGGCACCCGGGCTCACGCTCGAGGCCGGCACCGTGCGGAGCCTCCAGCGCGCCGCCCAGTGGGCGCTCGACCATTCGCCGGCCCATCCCTGATGCGCACCATCCTCCTCCTCGCCACGCTGGCGCTCCCGCTCGCCGCGCAGTCCGCCGGCTTCACGCCCGACCGCCCCGCCGCCGCCCGCGCGGCGCTCCGGCGCGCCGCGGAGGCGCAGCGCGCCGCCGACACCGCGCTCACCGAGGCACTCGCCGCCGCCGAGGCGTGGCCGGTGCAGCCGGCTTATACGGAGGCGGCGCTCCGGCTGGCCACCGCTTCCGGCGATACCGCCACCGTGGCCCGCCTTCCACCAGGCCGCCTCGCCGTGCTCGAATCCGGCGAGGCGGCCCTCGAGGCCCGGCCCGACGCCCTCGCGGCGCGGAACCCTCGCGGGTGGCCGCCGCCCGTGAGGCGCTGGCGCGAGCACGCCCTCCGCGCCATCGGCCACGCCACCCAGGCCATCACCATCCCCGACACCACCTGGTTCCCCGAGGGCCTCGCCCGGGACCCGGTTACCGGCACGCTCTACCTGAGCTCGCTCCGGCACCGCACCATCGGCTGGGTCACGCCCGAGGGCACGCTCCGTCCCTTCCTGGCGCCCACGTCGCCGGCGCCGCTCGCCCCCTTCGCCCTCGTGGTGGACAGCGCGCGCCGCGTGCTCTACGCCGCCACCGGCGTCGCCCCCGCCATGCTCGGCCGCGTCCCCGCCGACTCCACGCGCCGAGCTGCTCTGCATCGCGCTCGCCGACGGCCGCATCACCGGCCGCTGGCCCCTCGCCGACGGCCTCGTCACCCCGGCGAGATGGCGCTCCTCCCGGACGGCGACGTGCTGGTGAGCGACGCCCTCCGCGGCGCGCTCCACCGCTGGCGCGCCGCCACCGGCACCTGGGTCACCCGCCGCGATCCCTGGCTCCGCTCCCCCCAGGGCCTCGCCCCCTCGGCCGACGGGCGGGTGGTGTACGTGGCGGATTGGTCGACGGGATTGCTCCGGTGGGATCTCGCGGCGGACAGCCTGACACGCGTCATGGAGCCGGCGGGCACCACGCTGGTGGGGATGGACGGC
The DNA here is from genome assembly GCA_044221825.1 of Gemmatimonadales bacterium. Classification (GTDB taxonomy): domain Bacteria; phylum Gemmatimonadota; class Gemmatimonadetes; order Gemmatimonadales; family GWC2-71-9; genus JADJOM01. The sequence continues at coordinate 6,553 of JBGAOL010000178.1, read as the reverse complement.
CCGGCCGCACGGGCGCCACCCTCATCGGGGTGCAGAACGGTCTCGCGCCGGCGCGCGTGGTGCGCATCACCCTGGCCGACGGCCGCCGCGCCACCGCCGTCACGACGCTCGACCGCGCCCTCCTCGACGGCGATCCCACCACCGGCATCGTGGATGGACAACACCTTCCTCTACGTGGCCACCAGCCAGTGGCCCCACTGGGACGACGACGGCACCCGCCGCCCCGACCACCCCGCGCTCCCACCCGTCATCCTCCGCCAGGTGCCGCTCGACTCCTCGAGCATCGAGCGAATCCCTCGGAAAGCGAGCACTTCAGTCCTGAAGGCCGCGCGTCCCGTCCTCTTCCGCGAGACCGAGACGCGAGTCCTGCAGGACTTGAGCGCCGAGCGCGGCTTCACCAGGAACGATCGATCGCCCGACCTCCGCGCCGGCCCCCGGCAGCACCACCTCCGCCACCGTCCCGCCCCCCTCCCGCGCCGAGAGCGTCACCCCCGCCCCCGCCCCATACAGCCGCTCCAGCCGCGCCCGCAGGTTCCGCAGCGCGATGCCCGCCCCGTTGCTCTCCGCGCCCGGCACCACCCCCGGCCCGTCGTCGCTCACCCGGAGCACCAGCGCCGCGTCGCGCGCCTCCGCCGCCACCTCGATCATCCCGGCGCCGGGCCACTTGGCGATGCCGTGCCGGAGCGCGTTCTCCACCAGCGGCTGCAGCGTGAACGCCGGCACCCGCCGCGCCTCGAGCCCCGGCGCCACCGCCCAGCGCACCGTGAGCCGGTCGGCGAAGCGCACCTCCTCGATGGCCAGGTAGCGCCTCGTCAGCTCCACTTCCGCCGCCAGCGTGGTCTCCTGCTGGTCGCCGGCGGCCAGGGTGGCGCGGAGCAGGTCGGCCAGCTGGATGGTGGTGCGCTGCGCCGCCTTCGGGTCGGCGTCCACCAGCGCCACGATGGAGTTGAGGGCGTTGAAGAGGAAGTGCGGGTTGAGCTGCGCCCGCAGCGCCTCGAGCCGCGCCGCCGCCAGGTCCGCGTTGAGCCGCGCCACCCGCACCGCCTCGTCGCGCCAGCGGCCGTGCCAGCGGAGCGCCGTGTGCGCGCCCACCACCGCCCAGTACACCACCACCAGCATGTCGCCGTAGCGCCGCATGCCGAAGGCCAGCGTGCTCCCGAGCGAGAGCGGGTCGGGCGGCACCAGCCGGAACGCGCGCTGCACCTGGTCGATCACCAGCATCTCGGCCGTCACCACGCCGGCGCAGAGCACCGCGTGCAGCGCCAGCGCCCGCGCGATGCTGCCCGCTCGAGCGGCACCCGCTCCGCCACCGCGATGATCAGCGCCGACCACGCCGCCCACGCCCCCCAGATGAGCAGCTGCGACAGGAAGATCCCGCCGTACCCGAGCTCCGGGTTGTAGCGCGACGGCACCCAGTAGAACGCCAGCGTGCCGAGCGCCGCCGGCAGCAGCCAGAAGAGGGCGAAGAGCCACCGCTCGCGCGCCCGCATCATGCCGGCCGCCCCGCCAGCCGCGCGGCCACCGCCTCGCGCCGGGTGCGGCTCACCCGGAGCTTGCTGCCGTCCCGGAGCAGCATCACCTGGTCCCGCCGAACCACGGCTGCAGTTCCTTCACCGCCGCGATGGCCACGATGACCCGCCGGTGGATCCGCACGAAGCGCGCGGGATCGAGCCCCCGCTCCACCTCGGCGAGGGTGTCGCGGATCAGGTGGCGCCGGTGGCGGTGTGGAGTTCCAGGTAGTTGCCGTCGGAGCGGATGAAGCGCACCTCGCTGACGGGGCACCAGCGTGGTGCGCTCGTCGTGCTTCACCAGGAAGCGCTCGAGGTAGGCGGGAGCCGGCGGGGGCCGCGGCACCCACGGCGCCGAGCAGCGCGGCAAACCGCCGCGCCTCCCCCGCGAGCGCGCGATCGCTGAGCCGCGCCGCCAGCCGCCGCCACGCCTCCGCCAGGCGCGCGTCGTCGAACGGCTTCAGCAGGTAATCCACCGCCGCCACCTCGAAGGCGCGGAGCGCGTGCTGGTCGTAGCCGGTGACGAACACCGTGGCCGGCATCCGCTCCACGCCCACCGCGGCGATCACCTGGAACCCGTCCCGCCCCGGCATCTGGATGTCGAGGAACACCGCGTCGGGCGCCCAGTCGCGGATGGCGGCCACCGCCGCGTCGCCGTCGGGCGCCTCACGCAGCTCCGCGGCGGGCACCAGCGCCGCGAGCAGCCGGCGCAGGCGCTCGCGCGCGAGCGGTTCGTCGTCAACGAGGAGGAGGCGGGGCACGGCGCGCTCCGGGTGGCAGCGGGATTGGACCTCGCGTCAATCTGGCGCACCCGTCCCGCGAGCCGCCAGCCGGAGGGGACGAGCCGTGCCCGGTGCGGGATGAACCGTGGCCGCTCAGGGCGCCAGGATGTCCACCCCGCGCGCGCACTCCGCATGGTAGGCGTCGAGCAGCGCTGCTTCGATGGCAGTGGGGCGCCGGCGCGGAGCCGCTCCTCGAGCGGCAGCAGCCAGCGGAGCATCACCCGCCGGAACTCCGCCGCCCCCACCACCCGCTCGGCCGCCGCGAACTGCTCCGTCAGCTCCACTTCCGCGCGCTCGTCCAGCGACACCGGCACCCACACCGGGCCGGGGTCGTACGCCTCGTCGTCGTGCATCGGTCACCTGCAGGATGTGCCGGGAACCCAGGGGACCCGCCATCCCCAGCAACGACGATGCCACCGGCGGGGGACGGGGAATCGGGCCGTGTGCGGCAGCATTCCGCTCCACCGTCCGGCGCGGTACCTTGCCCGCTCCCCCTCCCCGGACCCGATGCCGCTCGACTTTCCGATCGCCCGCACGGCGTTCTACTGCACCACGCTCCGCGCCGACGACGCCGCCGCCCCCCAGCCCGTCTGCAACGACCACCTCGCCGCGCGCTTCGTCACGCCGGACAGCAGCTTCCGCGAGCCTGCGTCGCGCATGCCGGCCTCGCCGGGCAACGTCGCCCGCCACCGCATCATCGACGACCTGCTCCGCGCCGCCTCAAGCGCCGACCCCACCCGTCGCATCCTCATCCAGGGCGCCGGCTTCGACATCCGCGGCCTGGCCTCCTCGGTACGCTGGTTCGAGGTGGACGACCCTGGCCTTCCTCGCTTCAAGGAAGCCTACTTCCCGCGGCCGAGGCGCTGAATCCCCTCACCTGCATCCTGGTCGACTTCGCCACCGAGCTGTTCCGCATCAGTTCGCCCCCTCGCCGGCGACGATCCCGATCATCGTCCTTCTCGAGGGCGTCCTCAGTACCTGCCTGGACGAGGTGATCGTGGAACTCGGCCGCACCTCCTGGCCCTCTTCAAATCCACCAGCCCGAAGGCCGACGTCCAGAGCCCGAAGTTCCGCCAGGGCTACAGCGGTCCATCGCGCAGGAGCTCGAGAAACTCGGTGCCCACTTCGCCGACCGCCACGAACACCCGGCCACCCTTCCCGAGCGCGCTTGCTACCGCCGCCTCGCCGCCACCCTCCATCACGGCGCCGGGGACCACGCACCCCCGTTCCCCCGCTGGCTCCCCTCGCCACTTTCCTCCGCGAACTGCGCGACGGCCACGCCATCTGGCAGCCGAGTGGTGTGACAGAGGGTCGGGCGTAGGGGGCGGAACTGCGAACCACAGAGGCACAGAGGGCACAGAGGTCACGGAGGGGATCGAGCCCGGATTGGCGCGTTGCCGACCTGGGCACTGATGATCTTGGGTGGGGCTCCGTGGTAGGGAGCTGCCAAACCCAAAGTCACACCCACAAAACACCGACGGCTCCGGACACGATCCCGTAGCGGCGGAGCTACGCTCCGCCGACTGGAGCTCCAGGATCGTGCACGGAGGCTGAGATCGAGTCGGCGGAGCGTAGCTGCGCCGCTACGGGATCGTGCCCCGGGGCGGGCTTTCGGCTACAGGAGCCCCGCCAGCCCCGCCCCCAGCTCCCCCCGCGCCGCCGGCTCCTTGGCCAGCCACCGCATCACCACCGCCTCCACCGCCTCCGGCACCTCCGGCCGGAGGATCCGCACCGGCAGCGCCGGCGCCTTGAGCTGCTTGGCCAGGATGGCCTGCGGCGTCCCCCCCGTGAACGGCAGCTCCCCCGTCAGCAGCTCGTACGCCACGATGCCGAGCGCGTAGACGTCGCTCTGCGCGTCCACCCGGTCGTGGCCGGCCGCCTGCTCGGGGCTCATGTACTCCGGCGTCCCCACCACCACCCCGGCGCTCGTCAGCTCCACGCCCCCCGCGCTCACCACCGCCCGCGCCACCCCGAAGTCGGCCAGCACCGCCTCCGCCCCCGCCACCAGGATGTTGCCGGGCTTGAGGTCACGGTGCACGATCCCCCGCGCATGCGCGTACCCGAGCGCCGCCCCGATCCGCCGGATCCACCCCACCGCCTGCGCCACCGGCACCGGCCGCCCCTCCCCCAGCACTTCCTTGAGGCTCCGCCCGGTCCAGTACGGCATGGCAAACCACGGCACCAGCGCCCCCGGCACCACCTCCGCCACCCCCGCCTCGAGCAGCGGCACGATCCCCGGGTGCCGGAGCCCCTGCAGGATCGCCATCTCCCGCACGAACCGCCGCCCCGCCGGCCCCCACGCCAGGTCGGGGTACAGCAGCTTGATCGCCACCGCCTCCCCCCCGGCGGACGGTTCCGCCCGGAACACCGCCGCCGCCCCGCCCCGGGCCACCTCCGCCGTGACGCGAAATCGATGTCCCAGCGCCTGTTGCAGCGCCCCCAGCAATTCCATGAGCGTCTCTTCCGCCGCGTGTCGTCAGCCCCACTCGCCGGGACGGGTAGCCCCGGGTCATCTTTGAGGGTAATGTAGGTCAGTGGGCGGTCACGTCCACGTCATTTACCAGTCATTCGGCGTCGGACCCCCCCGTGCGCTACTCGCTCCGGACCTTCGGCGGCCTCGCCCTGATCGATAACGAGACAGGGGAGCCGGTCGCCGAGAATCGCCGCAAGGCACTCGCGATCCTGGCCATCCTCGCGGTGGCCGGGGACCTCGGCGTCAGCCGCGACAAGGTGGCCGCCTACCTCTGGGGCGACGGCACCCCCGACCGCGTCCGCGGCGTCCTCAAGCAGACCCTCTACATCATCAAGAAGGACCTCGCCGACGCCGAGCCCGTGATCGGCGGCCCCGACCTGCGCCTCAACCGCGCCCTCATCCGCGACGACCTCGCCCTCTTCGAGCAGGCCGCGAGCGAGTCCGACTCGATGCAGGTGGTGGACCTCTACCGCGGCCCCTTCCTCGACGGCTTCCACCTCCCCGAGGCGCCCCTCTTCGAGCACTGGGTGGACACCCAGCGCGACCGCCTCGCGCGCATCTTCGCCACCCATGTCGAGCGGGTGGCGCTCGCCGCCATGGGCCGCGGCGACTCGCAGGCCGCCGTCGACTGGTGGGCCCGCGTCGTCGAGTTCGACCCCTACGACACCCGCGCCGTCAGCGGCCTCCTCCACGCCTGCCTCGCCGCCGGCGACCGCCCCCGCGCCATCCTCCTGGCCGAGCGCCACATGGGGCTCCTCCGCAAGCAGCTCGAGATCACCCCAGACCCGGAGATCCGCCGCCTCGTGGAGCTGGCGAGGGCCCGCCCGGTGGCGGGCACCGGCAACTAGCCGCCTCCCATGACCGCACCCAGGGAAGGGTGGGACGAGGCACGCCTCGAGACCCTGCGCGCGGAGCTCGCGCAGCGCCTCGGCGCCCACTTCCGCATCGGCGGCGAGCTGGGCCGCGGCGGCATGGCCGTCGTCTACCTCGCCGACGACCTGCAGCGCGGCCACCCCGTGGCCCTCAAGGTCCTCCACCCCGACCTCACCAGCACCATCGGCGCCGCCCGCTTCGAGCGGGAGATCCACCTCGCCGCCACCCTCAACCACCTGGGCATCGTCCCCGTGCTCGACGCCGGCAACGCCGGCGGCCGGCTCTGGTACACCATGCCCTACATCGACGGCGAGAGCCTCCGCCACCGCCTCGGCCGCGAGGGCCAGCTCCCCCTCCCCGACGCCATCAGCCTCCTCCGCCAGGCCGCCGAGGCCATCGGCTTCGCCCACCGCCAGGGCGTGGTGCACCGGGACTTGAAGCCCGAGAACCTCCTCCTCACCCGCGAGGGCCGCCTCCTCGTGGCCGACTTCGGCGTGGCCCGCACCCTCGACGACGACCTGGGCCTCACCATGACCGGCATGGCCGTCGGCACCCGCGCCTACATGAGCCCGGAGCAGCACGGCGGCGGCAAGGCCCCCGACGCGCGCACCGACGTCTACGCCCTGGGCTGCGTGCTCTACGAATGCCTGGCCGGCGAGCCCCCCTTCACCGGCAACACCGCCAGCTCCATTGCCGCCAAGCACGTCCACGCCCCCATCCCCGACGTGCGCATCGTCCGCGCCACCGCCCCCGAGGCGCTGCAGCAGGTGCTGGAGACGGCGCTCGCCAAGAGCCCCGCCGACCGCTACCCCTCCGCCGTGGAGCTGGCGGCGGCCCTCGCCGCCGTGGCCGACCGCCCGGACCGCCCCACCCCCCGCCGCCCCTCCCGCGGCCTGACCCGCAAGGTGGCCACCGGC
>JBGAOL010000177.1:0-8528 GCA_044221825.1 Gemmatimonadales bacterium | reverse complement strand
CGTGGGGATTGCCGAGTTGTTTGCGCGGGGGGATCGCGAGGTGGCGCGGCTCACGGGGGGGGTGGCGGACGCCGAGCGCCGCGCCGCGGACGCTGACGTGGGGGTGGCGCGCGCGCGCGCCGAGGTGGAGGCGCTGCTCGAGGCGATGAACGGCGCCGCCGAGCTGCGGGAGAGCATCGGGGAGATCACGAGCGTCACCGGACCGTTCCGGCAGCTGGTGAGCGACATGGACGCGCTGGGTGCGCAGGTGGACGGCTTCCGCGGCCTGTACGCGCGGATGCGCGACGAGCACGACGTGGCGATGGCGGGCTATAAGGCCGCCATCACGCGGCTCTCCGCCATGGACCTGGATGCGGAGCGGCTGGTGCAGACGGTCACCGAGAGCGGCCACCGCCTGAGCGGCCTGGAGCAGCTGCTCGCCGACCTGGCGCCGGTGACCGAGGGGATGGTGCAGACGCGGCGCGAGCTGGCCACGGCCAAGGCCATCGCCGACCAGCTGGCGCAGAAGGTGATGCTGCTCGAGGGCCAGCGCGAGGCCATCGACCGGGCCACGGCCAAGCTGGACCAGCTGGCCGCGCTCTCGCTCCGGGCCGACCAGGGGCTGGAGCGGCACGCGCAGCTGGCGAAGAGCCTGACGGACCTGCAGGCGCGCTCGCAGACCCTCGAGGGGCAGCACGCGCTGCTGCACGACCGCGGGCAGGAGCTGGCGGAGCGGCTGGAGCGGGCGGAGGGCGGGCAGGGGGCGCTGGAGCGGTCGCTCTCGGAGTTCCGCACGGCGCTGGACCAGGGCGGCGAGCGGCTGGCGCTGGAGCAGCGCGGGGTCGAGGCCGTCACCAAGCAGGTGGCGGAGCTCCGCCGCATCATGGCGGAGACCGAGACCAAGCTCAGCACCCTCTCCACGGAGGCGGCGTCGCTGGCGCAGGCGGCGGCCCGGAGCGAGGGGCTCGGCGTGCAGCTGACGGAGCTGGCGCGCGGCCTGGAGGGCGTCACCGAGGCGGCGGACCGGGCCCGCGCCACCGGGATCGCGCTGGAGCGGCTGGAGGCCGGGGTGGAGCTGCTGACGCAGCGCACCCTCCGCGTGGAGGAATCGCGCCCGCTGCTCGACGCCACCGTGCGCGACCTGGGCGGCCTCACCGCCACCAGCGAGGCCATCGCCGACGCGCTGGAGCAGCTCCGCGTCTCGCGCGAGGAGCTCAAGCAGGCGCAGGGCGGCGTGGACGCCACCAGCGGCTGGCTCAAGGACACCACCCGCGCCCTCGGCACGCTGCGCGAGGACGTGGCGGCGCTCGACCGGATGCGCGCCGTGGTGGACGCGCTGCGGCAGGAGCTGGACCAGGTCACCGCGCAGGCATCGAGCATCGAGGCGCGCCGCGCCGTGGTGGAGGAGGTGCAGCGCCGCCTCGGCGAGGCCGCCACGCTCGGCGCCGGCATCGAGGAGCGGAGCCGCGGCCTCGGGGAGCGGCTCGGCATCATGGAAGGCCAGCTCGGCACCATCATGCCGCGGCTCGAGGAAGTGGGGCGCGCCGGCAGCCAGCTGGTGGGGCTGCAGGCCGAGCTCCGCGGCATGGACGAGCGGATGAGCCAGGTGCAGGCGACGGTGACGGCGGTGGAAGGCCGCGTGAAGCACGTCGAGGTGCTGGGCGAGCGGATGGAGGAACTGGACCGGCAGGTGGAGCAGCGCGCCAGCGCGGTGCGGCGCGCCAGCGAGCACCTCGATCGCGCCACCCAGCTCCGCCAGGACGCCGCGCAGGCCGCCGACCAGCTGCAGGACCGGGTGCGCGAGCTCGAGGGCGCGCTGGCGCGCGCCGGCGAGCGGGCCGGCGAGGTGGATGCGCTGGCCAAGGGGCTCGACGGGCAGGTGACCATGCTCTCCGGCGTGCAGGACCGGCTGGCGGCCTTCGAGACGAGGCTCGGCGAGTGGCGCGGCGCGGAGCAGCAGGTGGCGCACGCGCTGGAGCAGGCGGAGGCGCGGCAGGCGGCCATCTCCACGCTGCAGGCCGAGATCCGGAACCTCTACACCATGGCGGAACGGACCCAGGCGGACGCGCGCGTCATCGTGGAGGCGGAGCCGCGCCTGAGCCAGGCGCGCAGCCAGCTCGAGACGCTGATGGCGCGGATGCACGACGGCGAGGGCCTCCTCCGCACGCTCGGCGAGCGGCGCCGCCAGCTCGGCCGCGCCGAGGAGCGGCTGGCGCAGGCGGACACGCTGCTGTCCGACGTGCGCGCCGGCCTCGAGGTGCTGCTGGCGCAGAAGGCGCAGGTGGACCACTTCCTGGAGCAGGCCAGCGCGCTCGGCGTGGAGGTGAAGCACGCGGAGGCCACGCTCTCGGCGTTGCGCGACGAGCGGCGGCTGTCGGACCGGATCCGCGGGTCGCTGGCGGAGCTGCAGCGGCGGGACGCGACCGCGGAGGCCGATCGGGGCGCATGAGGCCGACCGGCGCCTGACGGCGGCGGGAGCAGGAGCGAGTGGGCGCCGCCCGGCTGAAAGCGGGAGCCGGGCGGCGCCCTGTTTGCGGGTGTCTCGATCAGCGCCTGCCCGGACGCGAAGCCCGACGCGTTGATGAGGAATCCTCCGGGGTGGCGACCCCGTAGGCGGGAGATCCAGATGACAATCGGCCGCCCGGCCCAGGCCGGCGGCGGCCCGACCCTGCCTCCCGAGAGGTCGCATGTTCCGGCTTCAGGACCTGCGCTATGCCTTCCGGCTGCTCCTTCGCGCGCCGGGCTTCACCCTGCTCACGGTGCTGGTGCTGGCCGGCGGCCTTGGCCTCAGCATCTTCACCTTCTCCTTCCTCCATACCGCGATGCTGAAGCCGATCCCCGTCGAGGACGGGGAGCGGGTGGTGCGCCTCACGGCCACGGTGGAGGGGCGGACGCTCGGCAGCATCGACGCGGCGGACGTGGCCGAGTTCCGGCCGCGGGTGACCACGCTGGAGGATCTCGGCGTGTACACCATGCAGGAACTGGTGGTGGGCGCCGGCGAGGCGACGCGCACCATCCACGCGGCCGCCACCGAGTGGAACCTGTTCCGGATGACGCGCGCCAATGCGGCGATGGGTCGCACCTTCGTGCCGGAGGACCAGCGGCCCGGCGCCGAGCCGGTGGCGGTGCTGAGCGACGCGACGTGGCGCGCGGTGTTCGGCGGCGACCCGCGGGTGCTCGACAGCGTGGTGCGGCTTTCCGGCGTGCCGACACGCGTGGTGGGCATCATGCCGAAGGGGTTCGGCTTCCCGGTGGCCTCGGACGCGTGGGTGCCGATCGCGCCGGCGGTGCTGGCGCAGTCGGTGCCCGACCGGGACTGGGTGGAGGCGTACGCGCGCCTGGCGCCGGGACGCAGCATGGCCCAGGCCTCGGCGGAGCTGGCGACGCTCTACCGGCAGGTGAGGTCCAGCCGGCCCGAGGTGGAGGGGCGCGCGTCGCCCGACGGGATGCGGGCCATCAGCTATCCCCTGGCCCAGATCGGCGATGAGGCGCCGCTGGTGCTCGGCGTGCTCAACGGGCTGGCCACCCTGATCCTGCTGCTGGCCTGCATCAACGTCACCACGCTGCTGGTGGCGCGGGCGGAGGAGCGGGCGCGGGAGACGGCGGTGCGGCTGGCGCTCGGCGCGCCGCGGGGGCGGCTGGTGATGCAGAGCCTGTGGGAGGTGATCCTCCTTGCCTCACTCGGCGGGCTCGTGGCGGTGGGGTTTGCCACCTGGCTGCTCGACGCGGTCAATGCGTGGGCGCAGGGCCGGCTCGAGGGGAACCTGGCGTTCTGGTGGCGCTGGGGCTTCGACCAGTCGGTGGTGCTCGGCGGCGGGGGGTTCGTGGCGCTGGCGGTGCTGGTGCTCGGCCTCGTGGCCAGCCGGCGCGCGGTGAACACGGAGATCAACGCGGTGCTGCAGGAGCACGGACACCGGGGTGGCGGGCGGCGGCAGGGGCGGGTGGCGCGACTGCTGGTGACGGCGCAGGTGGCCACGGTGTCGCTGCTGCTCTTCTGCGGCGCGCTGAGCGCGGTGGTGGCGTGGCGGGTGATCCACCTGGACCTGGGATACGACACCACGCGGCTGCTGCAGAGCTCGGTGGGGCTGCCGGACGAGCGCTACCCCGACCAGGCGGCGCGGGCCCGCGCCTTCGACGCGCTGCAGGCGGGCCTCACGGCGCGCCCGGAGCTCGAGGGTGCCGTGCTCCGCCGCACCCTGGCCGACAACACCAGCGACCGCGGCCGCTACCAGCTGCCCGGCACCACCGGCGCCGCGCGCGAGCCGCGGAGCTACGTGGTGGCCATCGCGGGCCCGCTCACCACGCTCGGCGCGCCGCTGGTGGAGGGGCGCTTCTTCGGCACGGCGGATGGGGCCGGCGCCGCACCGGTGGCCCTCGTGAGCCGCGCGTTTGCGGCGCGGGAGTGGCCGGGGCAGTCGCCGCTCGGGCGCCAGGTGAAGCTGACGGGGCTCGGCGAGGACCAGCCCAGCCGGACGGTGACGGGGGTGGTGGAGGACCTCCTGTACGGCAATCCGCTGAGCCGGGACCGGAGCGCCGTGGCGGTGTACGTGCCGCTGGCCCAGGTGGACGTGGCCGACGCGGCGATCCTCTTCCGCCACCGGGGCAGCGAGCCGGCGGCGCGGTCGGCGTTCCACGCGGTGCTGCAGCAGGTGGACCCGACGCTCAGCGCGTCGTACGTGCAGAGCTTCGCCGAGATCCTGGCCAAGGGCACGGCGATGGCGGAGTCGGTGATGCTGCTGTTCGGCGGGGCCTTCGCCTTTGCGCTGCTGCTGGCGGTGAGCGGGACGTACGGGCTCATGGCGTGGAGCATCGGGCGGCGCACCCGCGAGCTCGGCGTGCGGCGCGCGCTTGGCGCCACGGACCGGTCCATCCTCTGGCTGCTGCTGGGGCAGGGGGCGCGGCAGCTCGGGATCGGGGCGGTGGTGGCCTTGCCGCTCACGGTGGGGGTGGCGGTGGTGTTTGCGCGCTACTTCCCCGTGTCGGTGGCCTATTCCGTGGGGCTGGCGGTGCTGGTGTCGGCCTTCGTGGTGGGGGTGGTGCTGGCGGCGACCTGGGTGCCGACGCGCCGGGCGGTGGCGGTGGGCATCCGCGACGCCTTGTGGAGCGACACCTGACGGAGGTGGCGCGGTCCCCCCGGCGCGGGCGACTATACTTGGCGTCCTGACCAGGAGGCCCGATGCGACTGCACGACTTCAATGCCGCCGGCGAGCTCGTCCCCGTGGAGCTGCCCCGGGTGGAGAAGACCGACCGGGAGTGGCAGGCCCAGCTCACCCCGGCGCAGTACCAGGTGGCGCGCGGCAAGGGCACGGAACGGCCGTTCTGCGGCACGCTGCTCGACAACAAGAAGACCGGGGTCTACCGCTGCGTCTGCTGCGGGCTGCCGCTGTTCGCGTCCAACGCCAAGTTCGACTCGGGGACGGGCTGGCCGTCGTTCTTCCAGCCGGTGGCCCGGGAGAACGTGGTGACGGTGGAGGACACGAGCCACGGCATGCGGCGGCTCGAGATCCTCTGCGCGCGGTGCGACGGCCACCTCGGCCACGTGTTCCCCGACGGGCCCCGGCCCACGGGGCTCCGGTTCTGCGTCAACTCGGAATCGCTCACCTTCGAGGAGCGCTGATGGCGGGCCTGCCGATCCGGCTCAAGGTGCCGGGCAAGGACGAGGTGTTCTTCACCGAGGTGTCCACCACCTCGTTCCGGTTCCACGGCTTCCTGTACGTGGAGGACGAGGGACTGCGGCTCGAGTGGCAGGGCTTCGCCAAGGTGGAGGAGGTGGGCATCACCGGGGTCACGGAGCGCGAGGTGCCGCTGCCGGCGGAGGAGGTGACGGTGCCCTACGGCGAGCTCCGGTCGGTGCGGCTCGGCGGGATGGGGCCGTGGTCGTTCGTGGAGCTGGTGGAGGGACGGCTCGGCGTCCTCAAGGTGATCCCGTCGGCCGACAACGGGCGGGTCCGCTGCTGGGTCAAGATGGGCGACCGCGCGATGGCACGGGCGCTCGTGGCGGACGTGGCGGCGGTGGTGGGGTGAGCCAACGCACCGAGCCTCCAGGTCACCGCGCCGCCAGCCAGTAGGTGAGCTTGAGCGCGAGGAAGTTGGAGCCGTCGGCGCGGAAGGTGTCGTAGAGGTTGCCGAAGGACGCGTGCCGGTCCGGGTTCTGGCCGAAGCGGTCCTGCTGCCACACCAGGAACAGGGTGCTGCCGGGGTGCCACTCCCAGCGGAGCACCAGGTTGCTGCGGAAGGAGAGGACGCTGAAGTCGTCCGGGCCCACGGTGAAGGTCTGGCCGTCGGCGGTGACGGTGCGGGAGCCGTCGGGGTTCTTCGTGACGGTGGTGCCGGCGGTGCCGAAGCGGCGAAGGTCGTGGCTCCGGGCGCGAGTCAGGTCGCCGTAGTTGAAGTAGTGGCCGCTGGCCGCGAAGGGCTCGCCGTAGAGCTCGAGGCTCAGGTCGGGGCTGAAGGCGTAGTTGACGCGGACGCTCGCCGACCAGGTGGTACGGTCCACCTGTGCGAAGAGGTAGCGGCTGCCGTAGGTGGCGGCGGGGCCGTTGTCCTCGCGGCCGACGTACTGGCGGCTCTCCACGTTATGACTCCACGCCGGGCTCACGGTCACCTCGATGCTCGGCGTGGGCCGCACGCTCAGCCGGCCGCTCAGGGCGCGGCCCCAGCCGTCGGCGTCGTCGTCCCACCAGTTGAAGGCGGTGGAGACCTGGGTGGCCTGGCCCTCGTTGCTCGACAGCTCCACGTCGCCGCCCACCAGCCCGGGGCGGCCCATGAGCGGGCCACCCCGGGTCATGTCGTCGCTCTGGGCGCGGAACTCGCCGAAGACGCCGAGGAAGAGGCCCCAGAAGTTCCGGAACGTGAAGCTGTTGCCGAGCGAGGTGCTGGTGGCGGTGGTGACCCCGCCGAAGTTCCAGCTGCGGCCGAGGTAGGCATTGGACTGCCAGCGCTGGAACAGGCGGCCCGGCTGGGTGACGCGGTAGCGCACCTGCGTGTAGGCGTCCAGGTCGTTGGCGCTCTGCAGCCGCCCCACGTCGTTGATGTCGAAGAAGGGCGACTCGGCGCTCGCCGCCACCGTCCCGAGCCAGTGCTTCCCGGCGTTCTTCTCGGCGAACAGCGAGGCGGACCAGCCGGTGAGGGCGGTGCGGGCGGAATCGAGATGAAACTCCGTGGCGTCGGGCCGCTGCATGAAGTGGGCGGGGTGCTGCTGCACGCGCAGGATGGCCGCCGCGTCGCCCTGGACGTGGCTGAAGCCCACGTGGCCGCCGAGCTCGTAGGCGCCGCCGTTGAAGCGGAGGTTCCAGTCGCCGCCGCCGCTCACGGCGGTGCCGGGGAGGAGCGCCGCGAGGGTGGAATCACCGAGGCTCCGGTGCATCCCGGTGAGCGTGAGGCCGACGGTGGACTGGCTGGCGCCGAACTCCTGCTGCACGCGCGAGACGGCGTAGGCGGTGAAGGGCTCGATCTCGCGGCGGCGGAACTGGTCCGCGGCCACGTCGTAGGTGCGGGCCTCCTCCTTGTCGGTGAAGGCGGTGAGCACGCCGATCGAAGTGCCGCTCTTGAGCCGCCCCGTGACCTTGGCGGCACCAAGAATGGTGGCGTTGCGGGGGCGGTCCACGAAGTCACCGGCGGCGGGGCCGCGCGGCGCCTGGCCGATGCGCCGGGAGTAGAAGTAGTTGGGCCCGCTGCCCCGGAGCAGCTGCGCCCCCTCGGTGAAGAAGGGACGGCGCTCGCTGAAGAAAGTCTCGAAGGCGGAGAGGTTCACCTCGGCCGGGTCGGCCTCGACCTGGCCGAAGTCGGGGTTCACGGTGGCGTCGAGGGTCAGGTTGGGGCCGAGCCCCATCTTGAAGTCGGCGCCGGCGCGGGCGGTGAGGTCGCTGCCGTCGCGGAAGGGATCGCCCGGGGTGGCGTCCTCGAAGGTGCCGTTGGCCGCCACGTACGGCAGCAGCTCCATGCGCCGTGACGGGCGCACCCCCTCGATCCCCTCCAGCGTGCCGAAGCGCGAGGCCCAGCCGTTGGCGTTCCGCGGGACCACCACCCAGTAGATGTCCTCGTTCTCCTGCGGCCGCCAGCGGTTGATCTGGATGCCCCACTCCTGCGCGCCCGCCGCCGAGAAGCGGAGCTGCGAGAAGGGGATGCGCGCCTCGGCGGTCCAGCCGTCGTCGGTGAGGACGGCGCGCGCCTGCCAGACGGGGTCCCAGGTGTAGTCGCGATCGTACTCGGCGTCGCTCGGGTGGTAGTAGTCGCTGCGGACGCCGCCGGAGGAGATGACGAAGCTGTAGCTGGTGCGGCGGTCGTGGTACGTGTCGAGCGCGATGACCAGGTGCTCGGCGTTGCCGAGCTGGTCGCGGCGGGTGACGCTGGCAGGGAGCTTCTGGCCGCCGCCGTGGAGCCGGGCGGCCACGTAGAGGGCCTCGTCGTCGTAGAGGAACGCCACCTCGGTGGCCACCGACGGCGCGCCGTTCTCCACCGGGTCCTTCTGCCGGAAGTCGCCCCGCCACTCGGCGGTGGCCCAGGCCGCGTCGTCGAGGCGGCCGTCCACGTGGATCTGGCTGGCGCCC
>JBGAOL010000176.1:0-8314 GCA_044221825.1 Gemmatimonadales bacterium | reverse complement strand
GATCGTGGCGGAGTCGCTCGACTTCGTGGCGGGGGAGCTCGAGAAGGCCGTGGGCGACAAGCCCACCGCCGCGAAGCTCGAGTCGGCCGCCCTCGGCCTGCTCAAGAAGCTGCTCAAGGCGCACAAGCGGGTCATCTTCGACGGCGACAACTACACCGAGGAGTGGCACGCGGAGGCGAAGAAGCGCGGCCTCCCGATGCTGCAGGACTCGGTGGCGTCGTTCCAGGCGCTGTCGGCCCGGAAGAACCACGACCTGTTCAAGAAGTACGGCGTGATGACGAAGGCGGAGTACGAGTCGCGCAGCCACATTGCCGTCGAGAAGTACGTCAAGCAGCTCACCATCGAGGCGGAGACGATGGTGGCCATGACCCGCAACCTGATCCTGCCCGCCGCGCTGGCGCACCAGACGCTGATGGCGGAGGCGGTGGCGGCCACCGACGCCGCCGGGGTGGAGGATGCCGACACCCGCGCCGCCCTCACCGGCTTCGTGGGCCTGGTGTCCCGGCTCCGCAAGGCGGCGGCGGCCTGCGAGAAGGCCGCGGCGGCGCACGCCGACGACCCGATGAGGCACGCCCAGCACATCCGGACCAAGGTCATCCCGGCGATGCAGGACCTTCGCGCCATCGCGGACGAGCTGCAGCTCCATGTGGCCGACGAGTTCTGGCCGATGCCGACCTACCGGGACCTGCTCTTCCTGAAATAGTCCGCAAGAACCGGATAGCCGGGGGGCGTCCCGCCCCCTAGCTTGTCCCGCATGACGACACTCGACGCCCTCCAGCCCCTCCCCGCCACCTCGGCCCGCTGGGCCGCCGTGGCGGGGCGCGACCCCGCCGCCGACGGCCGCTTCGTGTACGCCGTGCGCACCACCGGGGTCTACTGCCGACCCACCTGCCGGTCCCGGCGCCCCCGACCTGAAAACGTCCGGTACTACCCCACGCCTGCCGCCGCTACCGCCCACGGCTTCCGGCCTTGCCGCCGATGCCATCCGGAGGCCGCGGGATACGGCCCCTCGGGGCGTGCGGGCGCCGACGCCGTCCGCCGGGCCGTGGCCTATATTCAGGCTCAGGAGGCAGGGACCCCTCCCCTCGCGGACGTGGCCCGGGCGGCGGGCTTGAGTCCCGCCCATTTGCAGCGCACCTTTGCCCGGCTCGTGGGGGTGAGCCCCCGGGCCTACGCCCAGGCACTGCTCCGCGAACGGTGGAAGTCGGCGCTCCGGCGCGGCGACTCCGTGAGCCGGGCCGCCTGGGACGCCGGATACGGCTCGAGCCGCCAACTCTACGAACAGGGTGCCGACGCCCTCGGCATGCCGCCCGCCGCCTACCGGTCGGGGGCGGAGGGTGTCGCGTTGCGGTATACCGTGGTTGACACGCCGGTCGGCCGGATGCTCCTGGCCGCCACCACCCGGGGGCTCTGCGCCGCATGGTTCGGCGGTTCCGACGCGGCCCTCGAGCGGGAACTGGCCGCGGAGTTCCCGGGCGCACGCCGTGAGCGGGACGACCGGGCCCTAGCCGAGCTGGCCGGAGATGTCCGCCGGCACCTGACCGACGGGGCGCCGCTGGCCCGGCTGGCCTTGGACGTGAGCGGCACGCCGTTCGAGCGGAAGGTGTGGAACACCCTGCGGGACATCCCGTATGGAGAGACCCGCACCTACGCCGAGGTGGCCTCGCTGGCGGGACATCCCGGCGCCGCCCGGGCCGTGGGGGCCGCCTGCGCCGCCAATGCCGTCGCCATCGTCATCCCGTGCCACCGCGTGGTCCGGGCCGACGGGCAGCGGGGCGGGTATCGCTGGGGAGTGGACCGGAAGCGGGCGCTGCTGGCGCGCGAGGCGCGCGGGGCGGCGTCGTGAACCCCTCGAGGAGACGATCGCGACGATGCTGGTCGACCGGAAATGGAGCCTCGCCGCCGTGCTGGCGGCGTTGCTGTCCGTGGGGGCGGCGGCGCTTGCCTGCACCCCCCTTGGCGGCTGGCTCTATTCCGATCCCTCCTTCACGTTGAGCGGCGTCACCACCCGCTATCGCGGCGCGCCCGCCGACACCCTCCAGCTCGTCCTGACCGGCTGCAACCTGAACGACTTCAAGGTGGAGGGCCTCACCGTCGAGGCCCGCCTCCTGGTGGACGAGGCGGCGGTGGGCACGGCGTGGATGGACCAGAGCTTCCCGATGCCGATGCGCGACTCGGTGGACGTGCTGGTCCGGCTCGAGATGCCGCGCGCCCAGGAGCCGCCGTTTCACGCCAAGGGAGACGGCCTGGAGACGGCCCAGTACGAGCTGAACGGGCGGGTGGAGGTGAACACCCCCATCGGCATCCGCCGGGTGCCGCTGCACCAGGTGGGCGAGCTCCGCTACGACGCGAACGGCCAGACCAGCGGCTGGACCGTCCGGAACTCCCGCCCCTGCAAGCCGGGCCAGTCCATCCTGCCCGGGCAGGGGCCGGCCCGCACCGTCACGCTGGACACGATGTTCCGCCCGCAGGAGCCGATCACGCCGACGCAACAGGGGAATCCCTTCTGAGCGACGCCCGTCCCGCCCTGACTTACGCCACCTACCTCAAGGTGGACGAGCTGCTGGCCCTCCAGCGTCCGCTCTCCGACGGCCCGGAACACGACGAGATGCTCTTCATCGTGATCCACCAGGTGTACGAGCTCTGGTTCAAGCAGCTCCTGCACGAGCTCGACCGCCTGCAGCGCCTCCTCGAGGCCGGCGACGGCCTCCAGGCCATGGGCACCTTCAAGCGCATCCTCACCATCCTCAAGGTGCTCGTCTCCCAGATCGACGTCCTCGAGACGATGACCCCCCTCGAGTTCCTCTCCTTCCGCGACCGGCTCGAGTCGGGCAGCGGCTTCCAGTCGTTCCAGTTCCGCGAGTTCGAGTTCGTGCTGGGGCACAAGCAGGCCGCGTCGCTGGAGCGCTACCCGTCGGGCTCCGCGCATCGCGTGCGGCTCGAGCGGCGCCTGGCGGCGCCGGCGCTCTGGGATTCGTTCCTGGCCTACCTGGCGGGAGCGGGGGTGCCGGTGCCGGCATCCGCGCGCTCGCGGGACGTGACCCGGCCGGTCGAGGCGTCGGAGGCGGTGCAGCGGGCGCTGGTTGGGGTGTACCGGGCGGGTGGCGTCGCGGCGCAACTGTGCGAGCGGCTGGTGGACCTCGATGAGGGGGTGCAGGAGTGGCGCTACCGTCACGTGAAGATGGTGCAGCGTACCATCGGCACGAAGCGGGGCACCGGCGGGTCGGACGGTGCGGCCTACCTGCTCCGCACCCTCAACCAGCCGGTGTTTCCCGACCTCTGGGCCATCCGCGCCGAACTCTAGCGGCCGGCGGTCAGTCGGCCGGCGCGCCCGGCTTGAGCCGCCCCGCCTTCACCAGCGCCTGCCGCAGCACGAACTCGATCTGGCCGTTGAGGCTCCGCAGGTCCTCCTCCGCCCACCGCTGGATGGCGGCGTGCACGGCCGGATCGAGCCGCAGCAGGAACGCCTTGCGCTCGGCCACGGCGCCCTAGGCGTACAGCGTGCCGGTGTTGACCACGGGCGTCGTGCCCCGCTCGGAGCAGAGCACCACCAGCAGGTTGCTCACCATGCTGGCCTTCCGCTCGGGGTCGAGCTCGAGGATGCGCTTGGTGGCCAGCTGCTCGAGCGCCATCTCGACCATCCCCACGGCGCCCTCGACGATCTTCTGCCGCGCGGCGATGATGGCGCTGGCCTGCTGCCGCTGGAGCATGGCGCTGGCGATCTCCGGCGAGTAGGCCAGGTGGCTGATCCGCGCCTCCGTGACCTGCACGCCCGCCTTGCCGAGCCGCTCCTGCACCTCCGTGAGCAGCCGCTTGGACACCTCGGCGGTGTGGGTGCTCAGCGCCTCCTCCCCGTGGTTGTGGGCGTCGTAGGGGTAGGCGGTGGCCAGCGAGCGGACCGCCGCCTCGCTCTGCACCTTCACGTAGTTCTCGTAGTCGTCCACCTCGAACATCGCCTCCGCGGTGTCCACCACCTTCCACACCACCACCGCGGCAATCTCGATCGGGTTGCTGTTCGCGTCGTTGACCTTCAACTTGGCGGTCTCGAAGTTCCGGACCCGGAGCGACACCGCCTTCTTGACCATGAAGGGGTTGACCCACCAGAGTCCCGGCTCCTTGCCCGTGCCGCGGTAGTTGCCGAACAGGGTGAGCACCCGGCCCTCGTTCGGGTTCACCACGAAGAGGCCGCCGAAGCAGATGAGGGCCGTCAGGAAGAGGAGCACGCCGAGCACGGCGCGCACCGGCAGGCCATGGGAGGCGCCGTTGGCCACCAGGACCCCGCCGAGGATGGTCAGGGCGATGAAGAAGAGCAGGGCCAGGAGCCCGTTCGAGGCGCGGTACTGGAGTTCGCGGATCACGGTCATCCCTCACAGGGAAAGGTGATACCGATATGATATCATATTGCTATCTCCGTGTCAAGGGGGGTGCTCGTGCGTGCTGAGGAGCTCTTCCGGAGCCCCAATCCCCTCGCCCCCAGGTACCGCGCATTCCGGGTGGAGGAGCGGGTCCTCCTGAGCGGCCACTCGCACCAGGCCTGGCCCGACTGCGCCCGCGACGGCCAGCTGGAGGCGTGGGACGACGCCGCCCGGCTGGTGGACGGGAAATGGGAGCGGGCCTTCGCCAAGGCCGACCGCGTGCGCCGTGGCTACGCCGCCCTCCTCGACGACACCGACGGCGAGTACGCCCTGGCCGCCGGCACCCACGACCTGCTCGTCCGGCTCCTCTCGGCCCTGCCACTGCGCCGGCGCCCGCGCCTCGTGACCACCGACGGCGAGTTCCACAGCATCCGCCGCCAGCTCGACCGGCTGGCGGAGGAAGGGATCGCGGTGGTGAAGGTGAAGGCCGACCCGGCCGACTCGGTGGCCGAGCGGCTGGCCGCCGAGGTCACCGACCAGACCGCGGCCGTGCTCGTCTCGGCCGTCTTCTTCCACAACGCCCACCGCGTCCCGCATCTGGGTGGCCTGGCCGCACGTTGCGCGCGGCACGGCGTGGAGCTGGTGGTGGACGCCTACCACGCGGTGAACGTGGCGCCCTTCTCCGTCCGCGCGGAAGGGCTCGGTGACGCGTTCGTGACGGGTGGGGGCTACAAGTACTGCCAGCTGGGCGAGGGGAACGGCTTCCTGCGGATCCCGCCGGGCCGCTCCCTCCGGCCGGTCATCACCGGGTGGTTCAGCGAGTTCACCGCCCTCTCCGCCAAGCGGCACGACGGCGTCGCCTACGGGCAGGGGCCCGACCGGTTGGCGGGCGCCACCTACGATCCGGTGAGCCACTACCGGGCCGCGGCGGTCTTCGACTTCTTCGCGCGGGAAGGCCTCACGCCGGCGCTCCTGCGCGAGGTGAGCCAGCACCAGGTGGGCCGGCTCATGGCGCGCTTCGACGCGCTCGACCTCGACCCGGCGGTCATCCGGCGCGACCGCACCACGCCGCTCGAACGGGTGGCGGGCTTCCTGGCGCTCACCGCGCCGAGAGCCGGCGAGCTCTCCGCCGCGCTCCTGGCCCGGGGCGTCTACACCGACTACCGCGGGGAGGTGCTCCGCCTCGGTCCGGCGCCCTACCTCTCCGACGCGCAGCTGGATGTCGCCATCGCGCACCTCGGCGAGGTGGCCCGAGCTTGAAACTGCGAGGACGGGCCACTACGCTCCGGGCGGAGTCGCGCGGTTGCCGCGGGGCTCCCAGCCCTCCTCACCCCCTGAAGGAGTCCATGTACATGTCCCGCACCACCGCACTCCGTGCCGCCGCTGCCACCCTGGTCCTTGTCGCCACCGCCGCCGCCGCCCACGCCCAGAACCCGCAGGTGGCGGCCCTCAAGTCGGCCCTGGCGCAGAACGCCGCCGCCCAGCGGAACTACTCCTGGGTCCAGACCACCGAGCTCGCCCTCAACGGGTCGGTCAAGTCCACCACCACCGAGACTTGCCAGTACGTCCCCGGCCAGCAGAAGCCCGCCTGCACCCCCACCAGCGCCCCGACCCCGGAGGAGAAGAAGCGGGGGATCCGCGGCCACGTGGTCGAGAAGAAGACCGACGAGTACACCACCTATATGGACAGCGTGAAGGCGCTGATCGGGCAGTACGTGCCGCCCCAGCAGCAGCTGATCGCGCAGGCGGAGGGGAAGGGCGGGGTGTCGGTGGCCCCGAACCAGCCCGGGGGAGCGGTCAAGGTGACGATCGCCAACTACCTGCAGCAGGGCGACAACATCGGGATCTCCTTCACCCCGTCGAACAACGCCCTCACGAACGTGGCGGTCAACACCTGGCTCAACGACCCCAAGGCCACCGTCACGCTGGCGGTGACCTTCACGACGCTGCCCAACGGGGTGACCTTCCCCTCGACGAAGGTGCTGACCGCCACCGCCAAGGGCATCGTGATCACCATCACCAACTCGGACTTTGCCCAGGCGGTGTCCCAATGAGACTCGGACGGTGTCGGGCCGCCGCCGTCGCGGCGGCCGTGTTGCTCCTCCCGGGCGCGGCGGCCGCGCAGGGACTGCAGGAGCAGGTGGCCGCGCTCAAGAACGCGCTCGCCGAGAACGCGGCGGCGCAGCGCGGGTACAGCTGGATCGAGGTGACCCAGCTCTCCCTGAAGGGGGAGGTCAAGGCGACGGAATCGAACAGCTGCCAGTACCAGGCGGGGCAGGAGAAGCCGGTGTGCACCCTGATCGGGGCGCCACCCGAGGGACCGAAGGTGCGGGGTCCGCTGCGGAAGAAGATCGCCGCGGGGAAGATCGCGGATCTCAAGGCCTACATGGACAGCGTGAAGGCGCTGGTGGTCCGGTACGTGCCGCTCGAGCCGGCGCGGATCCAGGCGGCGCTGCAACGCGGGGACGTGGCCCTGGCGCCCAACCCCTCGAACCACACCGTGCGGATGACGGCGAGCAACTACCTCCAGCAGGGCGACGCGGTGTCCGTCACCTTCCGGCAGGGCACCCACCAGTTGATGGACGCCTCCATCGCCACCTGGCTCAACGACCCGAGCGCCACCGTGACCCTGTCGGTCAAGTACGCCACGCTGCCGACCGGGGTGACGTTTGCGGTGTCGAAGGTGCTCAACGCCACCGCCAAGGAGGTCGTGGTCAGCATCGGGAGCAGCAACTTTGCCCAGCCGGTGATGCAGTAGCGCCGGTCATCTCCCATCGAGCGCCGCCAGCACCGCGGCGTCCCTCCCGTAGAGGTCGGGGCGGAACTGCACCGCCCCGGCCGCATCGGCCCAGGCCGTCCAGTACAGCATCAGCACCGGCACCGGATCGGGGAGCGCAATGGCGCGCTCCTCGCCGGTGGCCATTGCGCTGTCCAGCGCCGCCGGGGTCCACGGCGACCCGGCGAGGAGCGCCTCGGCGAGGGTCACCGGCCGTTCGATCCGGATGCAGCCGTGGCTCAGCGCGCGGGTGGGCCGGCGGAAGGCGGCGCGATCGGGCGTGTCGTGCAGGTACACGGTGTACGGGTTGGGCAGGACGAACTTGATCCGGCCGAGGGGGTTGGTGCCGCCGGGTGCCTGCACGATCCGGTAGGGCAGGGTGCGGCCGTCGTATCGGCTCCAGTCCACGGTGGCGGGATTGACGGTGTCGCCGTCGGCCGCCACCACCCGCATCGCATGGGCCGCGAGGTAGTCCGGGTCCCGGCGGACCTCGGGCAGGATCTCGTCGGTCAGGATCTGCGGCGGGATCGTCCAGCTCGGATTGAGCACGATGGTGGTCAGCTCCGCCGTGAACTCGGGCGTCTCCTTGATCGGCTGGCCCACCACCGCCCTCCCCATCCAGCGCACCGTGTCGCCCACCACCGCCACCGCGGCGTAGCCCGCCACGTTGACGGCCACGTACTCCGGCGGCAGGCCGGGCAGCACCCAGCGCGCCCGCTCGAGGTTGACCCGCAGCGTGGCGATGCGCGCGGCGGGCACCACGTTGAGCTCCGCCAGCGTGCGCACCCCGACCACCCCATCGGCCGCGAGGCCCAGGCGCCGTTGGTAGCGGCGGACCGCCGCTGCGGTCGCGGCGTCGTAGCGGGTGCTGGTCGAGCGTGCCTTCGAGGGGGCCAGGTCGCCGGTGGCGGCCAGGCGGCGGCGCAGCGCGGGTAGGCGTGCGTCACGCGCGCCGGGCCGGAGCTCCGGCCCCGGCGGGATGGCCCGCCAGGTTCCCGCGGCCAGCCGACGGTAGCGCGCCAGCTCGGCGCGGAGCGCGGCGTACTCGGGGCGGGCCGGGGCGAGCGCGGCCACCGCCCTGGCGAGGCTGTCGGAGACCACGATCCCCTCGAGCACCTCCGCCGGCTGGCCGGGCCACTCCGCGGGCGGAAGGTTCCAGGCGGAGTCGAGCCGCTCGGGATCC
>JBGAOL010000175.1:0-8347 GCA_044221825.1 Gemmatimonadales bacterium | reverse complement strand
CCCGCGGTGATGGCGGCCGAGAGCGTGCAGCCGGTGCCATGCGTGGAGGTGGTGGCGAGGCGGTCGTGCTCGTAGCGTCGCACCCCGTCGGGGGTCACCAGCAGGTCCACCAGGCGCGCCGTGGTCAGGTGGCCGCCCTTCACCAGCGCCGCGCGCGCGCCCAGCCGGAGCAGGGCCTGGCCGGCGGCCAGCATGCTCTCCGGGTCGGTGACGGGGAAGCCCACCAGGACCGCCGCCTCGTCCAGGTTGGGCGTCACCAGCCGCGACAGCGGCACCAGCGCCTCGCGATAGACCGCCTCGCCCGCCGGGTCCAGCAGCCGGTCACCGGAGGTGGCGATCATCACCGGGTCGCAGACATACTCGCGCCACTGGTGCCGCGCGATGCCCTCCGCCACCACCCGCGCGTGCGGCGCCGTGGCGAGCATGCCGGTCTTGATCGCCGCGGGGGGCAGGTCGCCGGCCAGGGCGTCGAGTTGCGCCGTGATGAATGCCTCCGGCGCCACGTGCACGCCGGTGACGCCGCAGGTGTTCTGCGCCGTGAGCGCCACCAGCGCACTGGTGCCGAACACCCCGAACTGGTGGAACGTCTTGAGGTCCGCCTGGATCCCGGCGCCGCCGCCGGAATCGGACGAGGCAATGGTGCAGGCAATCTTCATGGGAAGGATGCGGGCGTGTCGCTGATCAGCACGATGCGGGACCTCCACCGCCGCAAGGCGCGCGAGGGCAATGGTGCAGGCAATCTTCATGGGAAGGATGCGGGCGTGTCGCTGATCAGCACGATGCGGGACCTCCACCGCCGCAAGGCGCGCGAGCGGCGCGGGCTCACGCTCGCCGAGGGGGTGCGTCTCGTGGAGGAGGCGCTGGCCGCCGGCGTGAAGCTCCGGGGCGCGGCGGTGGCCCCGGCGCTGGAAGGTACCCCCCGCGGGGCCGCCCTCAAATCCCGCCTCGAGGCAGCGGCCGTGCCGGTGGAGGCCGAGACCGACGCCGACCTCGCCACCCTGGCCGACACCGAGCATCCGCAGGGCGTGGTGGCGGTGATCGAACCCGCCACCTGGACGCTGGACCACGTGGCGCTCGGGCCCCGGGCCGTGGTGCTGGTCCTCGACGGCGTGCAGGACCCCGGGAACGTGGGCGCCGTGGCGCGAGCCGCGCTCGGCCTGGGCGCGGCTGGCCTCGTGGCCCTGACGGGGACGGCGGACCTCACCAGTCCCAAGGCGCTCCGCGGCAGCATGGGTGCGCTCTTCCGACTGCCGGCCGTGTCCGCCACGCCCGAGGACTTCCTCGCCTGGGCGGGGCAGCACCACCTCCCGCTCTGGGCCACCGCCATGGACGGCGAGTCGCTGCACGCGGCGCGGCGAGACGGACCGGTGGCGCTCCTGCTCGGCAACGAGGGTGCGGGGCTCCGCCCGGAGCTGATGGCGGCCGCCACCCGAACCGTATCCATTCCGCTCCGGAGCGGGGTGGAGTCACTGAACGTGGCGGTGGCCGCCGGGATTTTCCTTTACGAGGTGACCAGTGAGCGGTGAACTCCTCCTGGCCCTCCTGGCCGGGGTGCTGGGTGCCATGCTCGGCAGCTTCCTCAACGTCTGCATCCTCCGCTGGCCGGCGGAGCAGTCGGTGGTGAGCCCGCGCTCCCGCTGCCCCGGTTGCGGCCAGCTCATTGCCTGGTACGACAACATCCCCATCGTGTCGTGGCTCCTGCTCCGGGGCCGCTGCCGCCGCTGCGGCACAGGGATCTCCATCCAGTATCCGCTGGTAGAACTGGGGACGGCGCTGATCTGGGGCTACCTGGCCTGGCGCTTTGGCCTGTCCGCCGAGACGCTCTCCGGCGCCGTGTTCGGGACCATCCTCCTGGGCATCGCCATGACGGATGCCCGGGAGTACATCATCCCGGATGAGTTCTCGCTCGGTGGGCTGGTGGTGGGGATCGCCCTCAGCTTCCTCGGCGGGTTCAGTGCGGTGCTGCAGGCCCTCGCCGGGGCGGCCACCGGGTTCCTCCTGCTCTGGGGCCTCGGTGTGGCGGGCAGCAAGCTCGCCAAGAAGGAGGCGATGGGCGGCGGCGACATCAAGATGATGGCCATGGTGGGCGCCTTCGTGGGCTGGAAGGGTGTGTTCCTGACGGTGTTCCTTGGGGCGGTGACCGGCACGCTGGTCTTCGGGCCGCTCTCCCTGATGGGCAAGGAGAAGCTGGTCCCCTTCGGGATCTTCCTCGCAATTGGCGCGGCCATCACCTGGCTGGCCGGGCCTGAGATCATCGCATGGTATCGAACGTTCGTGCTGCAGGCCTGATCCGCGGCGCCGCGCTGGCGGCGTTCCTCCTCGGGGCCGCCGCCTGCCGGGGGCGCCCGCCGATGAACAACCCGGACAAGGTGACGTTCCTGGTGGACAGCCTCCGCCCCGCGGTGGAGCGCGCCACCGGCCTCACCTTCAAGACCCCGCCCCGGGCGGCGGTGCGCACCCACGACCAGGTGCGCGCCTACCTCATGGCCAAGCTGGACCAGGAACTCCCGCCCGAGAAGGCGCGCGGCCTGCAGGCCACCTATCGCCTGCTGGGGCTCCTGCCGGACAGCCTGGACCTGCGCGCCCTGCTGCTGGACCTCTTCACCGAGCAGGTGGTGGGCTACTATGAGCCCGACTCCACCATGCTCTTCGTGGTGCCCACCGCCGACTACACCATCCTGAAGACCGTGGTGGCGCACGAACTGGTGCATGCCCTGCAGCACCAGTACCTGGATCTCGACTCCATCATGCGGCAGTCGGGCGACAACGACCGCCTCACCGCCGCCCAGTCCATCCTCGAGGGCCAGGCCACGCTCTCCGGCCTGCAGGTGATGGTCCCCGACCAGAACCTCTTTGCCATGCCGGAGTTCTGGGAGACCTACCGCGACCAGTTCCGCAAGCAGCAGGCCGAGATGCCGGTATTCACCAAGGCGCCCCGGCTGCTCCGCGAGAGCATCATCTTTCCGTACCTGGCCGGTGCCGACTTCATCCGCTGGTGGCGCGGCTCGGAACTCCGCGACACGCTGCCGTACGGGCCCCGCATGCCGGTGTCCACCGAGCAGATCCTCAACCCGCACCGCTACGGCCGCGGCGACCAGCCCATCACCCTGCGCTTCGCCGAGGAGGAGTCCGGCATCCTGTACGAGGACGTGCTGGGCGAGTTCGAGATGCGGGTGCTCGTGGCTGAGCTCAACAACCTGGCCCCCACCGCGGAGATCGGGACGCCGCTGGCGCTGGGCTGGGGCGGCGACCGCTTCCGCGTGTACGAGACCCCCGACGGTCCCGCCATGCTCTGGTACATCGCCTGGGACGACACCACCGCCCGGACCCGCTTCGAGGGAGGCGCCGGCACCCGGCTCGAGGCGCGTCGGCCGCTGGGCTACCGCCTCGAGGTGAAGCCGATTGCCCTCGGTGCGGTGCCCGCGACGCGGGTGGTGATCGCGCCGCAGGCCTGGGCCGGGTGGCCGCACCTGACGCCGGTGGTGATCTCCCGGCCTCAGTGAAGCGTGGGGCGGCCGCCGGAGGGGCCGCGCTCCACCAGCACGGTGCTGATGGCGCGCGCCGAGCTCGAGGCCACCTCGAGGACCGAGGCCACGAAGTCGAGGCCCAGCCGCAGCTCGTGATCGGAGAACCCGCGCGCCGTGGCCACCGCGGCGCGCGGGCCGTGCAGCATGGCTTCGGCGAGCGCGTCGGCCACGCGGATGGCATCGTCTTCGTGCTCCGGCTCGGGCAGGGGGAAGGGCAGGGCGGTCTTCATGGCAGCTCCTGGGAGTTGGGGTGGAGCTACGGTAAGGCCGGCACCTCATCGATGTGTCAACATTCCGACGCGGACCGGTACATCCCGACGCGCGCCGGCCGGAGGGCCGGGCGGGACGTGCCTGACACAGGGCCCCGGCCGCCGACCGGCACCAGCCCGCGCTGACCGCCCGCCTGTCCGGGCTGCCCGCCCGGGCCATCCCCGAACCACCCGAGCCGTCCGTTCCCCGTAGGCCCACTCCCCCGTTGGCCCGACGGTCCGGCGGGTGGTTGCCACGCCCCAGGAACCGCCGGGCCTCCCCTCGAGGGCTGCGAGGCCCCCCACTCGCGGCCACCCGGCCTCTCCCTGGGCGAGGCGGCGCGCGGCTCGGTCTTCGATGGGCCTGTGCCTGAGGGGGGGGAGAGACCCCAACTCCCCTCGTTCCCACTGACGATGCACCTTGGAACGCTGTCGATCCTGCGCGGAGCCCCTGGCGGGCCGCCGCCGACAGTCCGCGACTTGCCGCAAGGGTCTAAGCCCTCTATTTTCGGGGGCTTATGTTCGACGAGCTGTCCGCCCGACTTACCGCGGCGCTCCAGAAGCTCACCGGGCGCGGCGTCCTCACCGAGGAAGCGGTCAAGGAAGGGCTCCGGGAGATCCGGCGTGTGCTGCTCGAAGCTGATGTCAGCTTCGACCTCACGCGGCAGTTCCTCGAACGCGTGGAGCAGCGCGCCACCGGCACGCAGCTCCTGAAGGCGGTCCGCCCCGGCGACCAGCTGGTGAAGATCGTCTACGACGAGCTGGTGGCGCTGCTCGGGGAGAAGCAGGCGCCGCTCGCCTTCGCGTCGGTGCCGCCGACGGTCATCCTGCTCGTGGGCCTCCAGGGCTCGGGCAAGACGACGACGGCGGGCAAGCTGGCCAAGCGCCTCAAGCTGGAGCAGAAGGCGCCGTTCCTCGTGGCGGCGGACGTCTATCGTCCCGCCGCGGTGGACCAGCTGGTGACGCTGGCGGGGCAGGTGCAGGTCGGCTGCCATGCGGAGCCGGGCGTCACGGACGTGGGGGGCATCGTCCGGCGCGGCATCGAGGCGGCGGGGAAGGCGCGGGCCCGCACGGTCCTGGTGGACACCGCGGGCCGGCTGCAGATCGACGCCGGCATGATGGACGAGCTCAAGGCGCTCAAGGCGGCGGTGAAGCCGCACGAGATCCTGCTCGTGGCCGACGGGATGACGGGCCAGGACGCGGTGCGGATCGCCAGCGGGTTCCATGAGGCCCTGGGCCTCACGGGCGTGATCCTCACCAAGATGGACGGCGACGCCCGGGGTGGCGCCGCCCTTTCCATCTACGGGGTGACGCAGGCGCCGATCAAGTTCATCGGCACCGGGGAGAAGCTCGACGCGCTCGAGCCCTTCCGGCCCGACCGGCTCGCCGGCCGGATCCTGCAGAAGGGCGACATCCTCACGCTGGTCGAGCGGGCGCAGGCCACGGTCGACGCGGCGGAGGCCGAGAAGCTGGCCAAGAAGGCGGTCTCGAAGAAGGGCCTGGACCTCCAGGACTTCCTCGCCGCCATGAAGCAGATGCAGAGCATGGGGCCGCTCAAGAACGTGCTGGGGATGCTGCCGGGCGTGAACCCGCAGATGCTCCAGGCGGCCAACGTGGACGAGAAGCGCATCAAGCACATCGAGGCCATCGTGCTCTCGATGACGGCCAAGGAGCGGGCCGACCCGGATCTCATCAACGGGTCGCGGCGGCTCCGGATCGCCAAGGGCGCGGGGCGCACGGTGCAGGAAGTGAATCAGCTGCTGACGCAGTTCAAGCAGATGCAGAAGCTGATGAAGGGCGGGGCGAAGGGGCTGCGCGGTCTGCCCTTCGGCAAGGGCCCCGGGCCCGGGATGTTCGGCCGGTAATGGCGAAGGCGCGGCCCAGGCCGCGCGTACGATGCGGAATTTGATTTCGTAGGGGCCGCCTACAGGCGGCCCTCGGTGGCGATAGAGGATGTTCGGGACGTTTGGAGTGCGCTCGATCCCGGCGCGACACTTCGGTCGCGATGAGAGCGTGCAGGAATCACAAAGGCTGGTCTCATGGCTGCTCGCATTCGTCTCCGCCGCGTCGGGCGGAAGGGTATCCCGCTCTACCGGATCGTCGTCGCGCACAAGGACAGCCCGCGCGATGGCCGCTTCGTGGCCACCATCGGGACGTACGATCCCCGCGCGGAGAAGGCCGAGCAGAAGGTCCAGCTCGACGTCGAGGCGGCCAAGGCCTGGTTCGCCAAGGGCGCGATGCCGACGGACACCGTCCGCGCGATCCTCGAGCGGGCCGGCGTGATCGCGGCGGCGCCGAAGGCGTGACGACCGACGGGGGCGCCCGCTACCTCGTGGTGGCGCGCCTCCGCAAGCCGCACGGGCTCAAGGGGGACTACGCCATCTTCCCCCTCACCAACGAGCCCGACGCGGTCTTCGCCCCCGGGAAGCGGCTGGTGCGGCTCGGCCTCGATGGCGAGGTGCTGGGCGAGCCGGTGATCGTCGAGAAGAGCCGGGGCTACCACCGCGAGTGGCTGGTGAAGTTCCGGGACGTGGAGGCGCGGGACACCCTCGACACGTGGCGCGGCCAGTTCCTCGGCGCCCCCGCCGAGGAGCTCACCCCGCCGGCCGAGGGTGAGGTCTACCTCCACGAGCTCGAGGGGTTTGCGGTGCGGTCGGTGGACGGGACGGCGCTCGGGCTGGTCACCAGCCTCTTCGACCTCCCCGCCGGCCTCACGCTCGAGGTCCAGGGGCCGAAGCGCGAGTTCCTGCTGCCGTTCAAGAAGGAGTTTGTCCGGGCGGTGAAGCGGGAGGAGCGGGTGCTCGAGGTGGACCTCCCCGACGGCCTGGTGGACCTGGAGTAGGGATGCGGATCAACGTCGTCACGCTGTTCCCGGAGGCCATCGCCCCGTACCTGGCGGCGAGCATCCCGGGCCGCGTGGCGAGTGCGGGGAAGGTGCAGTACCACCTGGTGCAGCTGCGCGACTTCACGCACGACAGGCACCAGACGGTGGACGACTATCCGTACGGCGGCGGCGCCGGGATGGTCCTCAAGCCCGGCCCGTTCTTCGAGGCCGTGGCCACGCTGGACGAGGAGAGCCGACGCGGGCCCATCCTCCTCATGTCGGCGCGCGGGAAGCGCTTCGCGCACGCCGATGCGGTGCGGTGGTCCCTTGGGGAGCGGCTGACGATCCTCTGCGGCCACTACAAGGACGTGGACCAGCGCGTGGCGGAGGGGCTCGCCACGGAGGAAGTCTCCCTCGGGGACTTCGTGCTGACGGGGGGGGAGCCGGCGGCGCTCTGCATCATCGATGCGGTGGTGCGCCTCCTCCCCGGCGCCCTGGGCGACCACGAGTCGGCCAGCAGCGATTCGCACTACGACGGGCTCCTGAGCCCGCCGAGCTACACCCGGCCCCCGGAGTACCAGGGCCGGACGGTCCCGGAGGTGCTCCTCTCGGGCAATCATGCGGCCATCGCCGCATGGCGACAGGCCGAGGCGGAACGCCTCACACGGGAACGGCGCCCGGATTTGTGGGCTGAACACGAGGCGCGGCATTCGTAAGCGCGCCCGCTAGGGCGCGCGGACGGCGCGCGGAGACAAGGAGAGGTCGAGATGGAGCGGATTGCGGCGGTGGCCCGTGAGGGCCTGAAGACGGACATCCCGGCGTTCAACCCGGGCGACACCCTGAAGGTCATGGTGCGCGTCCGCGAGGGTGACAAGGAGCGCCTGCAGGCGTTCGAGGGCCTCTGCATGGGTCGCCGGGGCGGCGGGATCAACGAGACGTTCCGGGTCCGCAAGGTCTCGGCCGGCGTCGGCGTCGAGCGCGTGTTCCCGCTCCACTCGCCGAGCCTCGCCTCGATCGAGGTGGTGCGGCGGGGCCGGGTGCGCCGGGCCAAGCTGTACTACCTGCGCAACGTCAGCGGCAAGGCCGCGCGCATCCGCGAGAAGCGCGAGAACGCCTGAGGTCGCGGGGCAGCCATGCCCCAGACCCCCTCGCTGGACCGGGAGGTGGCTGCCTGGGACCGCCAGGCGTACCTCATCGGTGTGGACGAAGTCGGCCGCGGCCCCCTGGCTGGTCCAGTGGGGGCCGCGGCCGCCGTCTTTCCCCCCCATGTGGCCCGGCTGCGCGGGGTGCGGGACAGCAAGACGCTCCCGGCCGCGCGCCGGGCCGAGCTGGTCCCGAAGATCCTGGCCCGGGCCGTCACCGTCGCCGTCGCGGCCGCGTCCGTCGGCGAGATCGACCGGCTCAACATCCGCGTGGCCACGGCACTCGCCATGCGCCGGGCCATCACCCGCGCGCGGGCGGCGCTCGATCCCGCCGTGCCCGTCGCCATCCTGCTCGACGGCCTCCCCATGCCCGAGTGCGGCTACGAGCACGACGCCCTGGTCGAGGGCGACCGCCTCTGCTTCAGCGTGGCGGCGGCCGGCATCGTGGCCAAGGAGGTGCGCGACCGGCTGATGCAGCGCCTGGCCCTGCGGCATCCCGGCTATGGCTGGGAACGCAATGCCGGCTATGGCACCGGCGAGCACACCAGCGCGCTCCTGCGCCTTGGCCCCACACGGCATCACCGGCGGAGCTTCGCCCCGGTGAGC
>JBGAOL010000174.1:0-8349 GCA_044221825.1 Gemmatimonadales bacterium | reverse complement strand
GGTGGTGGAGCGCCGCGGCGTGGCGCCGCTCAAGCGGAACGGGGGCGACCCGTACGCCTGATCGCCTGGATTCCTGGAACAGCGACGGGGCGGCCAACCGGCCGCCCCGTCGGCGTCTCGGGCAGCCGGTCGCCGGAGCAACGTTCCGCCGCCACGGTCACGCCCGCTCGTATTGTGAAACTCGACCACGAGTCCCGTCGTGAGCGCCCGGTCCACCTTGCTCACCACGCCGGGGGCCGGCGTGGAATCGAAGCTGTACTCCCAGCTGGTCTGGAAGGCGAGCGTGCGCGTGAGGAGCACCCGGAGCGACGTCTTGGAGGTGAGCAGGTAGTCGCCCAGGTCCCCGGCCACCGGCTCGTACTGGGTGCGGTGCTCGGCGGTGACGCCCTTGCGGAGCGTGGGCTGCGCCACGAGGCGCAGGTTGAAGCGGGTGCGCTCGATGGTCTCGGGCTCGGTGCTCCCCGCGGGCAGGAGGCGGCGCTCGTAGTCCTGCAGCACTGCCACGCCCACGGCCACGCGGGCGGCGGTGCCCGGGAGGAGGTTGAGGTCGGCCCCGAGCGAGGCGGCCACGCGCAGGTCCAGGTTCTTGATGAGGTCGCGCTCGCCCTTGGTGTAGACGAACGGGGACACCCACGAGCGCGGGCGGAGGCGGCCGTTGAACTCGACGGCGTAGCTCTCCGCGGCCAGCTCCCCCTCGCTCTTGCCGTAGCGCATGCCGGTGGTCAGCGAGAACTCCGCCGTGGGCCCCGTGCGCCGCACGCCGAGGCGGCTCGAGAGCAGGGCCAGGGTGCGGTTGCCGCTCACGTCGGTGTAGGCCAGCTCGGCCGTCGCCGCCCAGTGGCCCGCGGTGTCGCCGCCGGCCGCCGCCACGCCGGCGGTGCCGAGCGTGTCGGTGCCCTCCGCGCGGGCGGGACGGGCCTTGCCGCCGAGGGCGGCCAGGGCCAGGAAGCCGATCAGGGACCTGCGCATGCGACTCACCGGGGTTGCGAGAGCGGAAAAGATAGCTGCAGGGTGGGCTCCGCGCGCATCCCCGCGGCCAGGCGACGCTCGTGCGCCGCGAGCACGTCGCTCCGGCTCACGATGCCGAGGACCCGGCGGCTACCATCGTCGGCGAGGACGGGGATCCGGCCTACCCGCTCGCGGACCATGAGGTCGGCCACCTCGCGCAGGGAGTTGCCGGGGTAGGCCACGACGGGCGCGCGCCGGATGAGCTGGGCGATCGGCAGCGTGGGATCGTCTTCGGACTCGAGCAGGTCGCGCCGGGTCAGGATCCCCACGAGCCGACCCTCGCTCGTGACCACGGGAAAGCCCTGGTGCGTGGCGCCGCTGGCGCCGGCGTGGAGCCAGTCGCGCGTCGCCGCCAGCGTCTGCGCCGCCGGCAGCGTGACCACCGCCCGCGCAGCCGAGTCGAGGGCCCGGCGCTGCGCTAGCGGGTCCGCCATGTATTCGGTGACCACGGCGATGCCCCGGCGGGCGAGCCGTTCGGTCATGATGGTCTCCCGCATGCCGAAGAGCGAGAAGAGGTAAGCGCCCGTGCAGCCGGCCAGCAGCGGCAGCAGCGTCAGCGGCTGCTGGGTGATCTCGAAGGCAAACACCACCGACGTGAGCAGCGCCCGCGACGCGCCCGTGAACATGGCGGCCATCCCCACCAGCGCGCCGATCCGCGGGTCGAGCCCGAGCGCCGGCGCCAGCGTGGCGGCCACCCCCGTGAGGAGTGCGCCGAGCCCGCCGCCGATGGTGAAGAGCGGGGCCAGGGTCCCGCCTGCCGTGCCGCTCCCGAGCGCGATCAGCCACGCCACCGCCTTGACCGCCACCAGCACCAGCAGCGCCCGGCCCACCAGCGACCCGCCGAGGATGTCGGTGATGTTGGCGTAGCCCACGCCGAGGGCCCGCGGTTCCACCCAGCCGGCGAGCCCCACCACCACCGCGCCGATGGCGGGCCACCACATCCAGTGGACGGGCAGCCGCTCGAAGCCATCCTCGATCCGGTAGAGCAGGCGCGTCGTGACGCCGGCGCTCGCCCCCACGCGCGCGCCGCGCAGCACGTACGCAGCGAGGGCCCCGGGGCCCGGGGCGGTGGTGAGGGGTGCCCCCGCGAACGCCGGGCCGCTGCCGTGGAAGAGCGAGCGGATGCCCGTGGCCGCGCAGCTGGCCAGCGCCACCGGCACCACCGAGCGCGGGCGGTACTCGAAGAGCAGCAGTTCGATGGCGATCAGCGTGGCGGCAACGGGCGCGCCGAAGGTGGCGGCCATGCCCGCGGCGGCGCCGGCCGCCAGCAGGGTCTTCCGCTCGTCCGCGGTGACGCGGGCCAGCTGGCCCACCAGGGAGCCGAGGGCTCCGCCGCTCGCGATGATCGGCCCCTCCGCGCCGAACGGACCGCCGGTGCCGATGGAAATGGCGGTCGAGAGCGGCTTGAGCAGCGTCACCCGCGGCGAGATCCGGCTCTCGTTGACGAGGATGCGCTCCATCACCTCCGGGATGCCGTGCCCCCGGATGGCGGGTGAGCCGTAGCGGGCCATGACGCCCACGATCAGGGCGCCCGCCACCGGCACCAGGATCACCCACGCCCCGAGGCCGTGCCCGGCCGGCGAGGTGAACGCCGGCGACACCCGCCCGTAGAACGCCAGGTTGGTGACCAGGCCGATGAGCGCCGTGAGCCCCTCGGCGAGCAGGCCCGCCCCGAGGGCGATAATGATGGCGGCCAGCGCCACGACCAGGGACCGGCGGTCGGCCGGGACGGCGGGTTCGGGGGAGACGAGGGGGGACGAGGCGGGGCTGGCGGGCATGCGACTCCATGGCGGGAAGACTCGTCGCCAATCTATTTGGCGGGACGGGTCCCCGCAGGCGGGGCCTTACCTCTCCTCCCGGCGTGCGCCACATTTCCCGCGTGAGAATCGCCCATCTGGCCGACCCGCACCTCGGGTTCCGCCAATACCACCGGCAGACCACCTCGGGCCTGAACCAGCGCGAGGCGGACGTGGCCAATGCCTTCCGCCGCGCGGTGGATGGCGTGATTGCGGCCCGCCCGGACGCCGTGCTCGTGGCGGGTGACCTGTTTCACTCCGTCCGCCCCACCAATCCCGCGATCCTCTTTGCCTTCCACCAGTTCCACCGCCTGCGCGAGGCACTACCCGCGGCACCCATCGTCCTGATCGCCGGGAATCACGACACTCCCCGGTCGGTGGAAACCGGCTCGATTCTCGGGCTCTTCGACAGCATCGGGGTGGACGTGGTGGCGGACGAGGCGCGGCGGCTCTCCTACCCGGCGCTCGGGCTGTCGGTGCTGGCGGTGCCGCACAACGCGCTGGTGGCCCCGGAGCGCCCAGCAATGGAGCCGGCGGGGTCGGAGCCGCACCAGGTGCTCATGCTGCACGGCGAGGTGGAGGGCCTCTTCCCGGCCGACCGCAGCAGCGTGGAGTACGGCGGCGCGCTGGTGGCGCCGGACGCGCTGGCCCGGGGCGGCTGGAGCTACGTGGCGCTGGGCCACTACCACGTGCAGCGCGAGGTGGCGCCCAAGGTGTGGTATGCCGGCTCGCTCGAGTACGTGAGCCCCAACCCCTGGGGCGAGCTGCAGGAGGAAGCGCAGCTCGGGCTCGATGGGAAGGGGTGGCTGCTGGTGGACCTGCCCGAGGGGCGGGTCCAGCGGCAGCCGGTGGTGCTCGCCCGCCAGGTCCACGACCTCCCCGCGCTCGACGGCCAGGGCAAGACCGCCGCCGAGCTGGACCAGCTCATCGCGGCGGCGGTGGCGGCGCTCCCGGGCGGCCACCACGACCAGGTGGTGCGCCAGGTGATCCGCAACGTCCCGCGCCACATCGGCCGCGAGCTCAACCACACCGCCATCCGCGCCCTCAAGGCGGAGGCGCTGCACTACCAGCTGGACCTGCGCCGCCCCGAGATCCACCGCGAGGTGGGCGTGGGTGCGCCCGGCCGCCGGCGCACGCTACCGGAGCTGGTGGAGGACTACCTGGCCCGCCGCCTCCTCCCCGGCGACCTCGACCGCGAGACCTTCGTCCGCCGCGGCACCGAGCTGGTGCAGGCCGCGGAGCGGGAATGGGCGGAGGGCTGATGCAGCTCGAACGCCTCCGTCTCGTCAACTTCCGCCAGCACGAGGACACCGAGCTGGTCCTCGGCGCCGGCCTCACCGGCATCGTGGGGCCCAACGGGGCGGGGAAGAGCACGCTGCTCGAGGCCATCGCCTGGGCGCTCTACGGTACCGAGGCCGCGCGCGGGACGCGCGAAACCATCCGCCGCCGCGGCGCCGGCGCCCGCGCGCCGGTGCGCGTGGAGCTCGACTTCGGGCTCGGCACGCACCACTACCGCATCGTCCGCACGCTCAACAACGCCGAGCTGTTCCAGGACAGCGATCCCGCGCCCATTGCCAACAGCCTCGGCGCGGTGACCGAGAAGGTGGGCCGGCTCCTCGGCATGAACCGCGAGGAGTTCTTCAACACCTACTTCACCAGCCAGAAGCAGCTGGCGGTGATGGGCACCATGACCGGCGTGGCCCGGGCCCAGTTCCTGGCCCGCGTGCTCGGCTACGACAAGCTGCGGCGGGCGCAGGAGAAGCTGCGCGAAGGCCGCGCCGAGGTGAGCGCCCGGCTCAAGGCGCTGCAGCAGCTCCTCGCCGACCCCGCGGAGCTGGATCGCGAGGAAGCCGCCGCCGCCGCCCGGCTCGCCGCGGCCGAGGCGGGCGAGCGCCAGGCCGCCGAGCGGCAGGCGGGCGTGGTCCGGCGGCGCGCCGAGCTGGAGCCCCGGTGGCAGGAGCAGCAGCGGCTCCGCGAGAAGTCCGCCACGCTGCAGGCCGACCTCCGGCTGGCCGAGCACAAGGTCACCGGCGCCCGCGAGAGCTTCCAGCTGCTCGACCGCCAGCTCATGCAGGCCAACGAGGCGCATGGCAAGCTCGAGGCGCTGCGCGAGTCGCTCGCGCCGCTCGAGGGGCTGCGCGCCGAGCTGCACCGCCTCGACGAGCAGATGGGCGCCTACATCCGCCGCAATCGCCTGGTGGCGGAGCTCGAGCACGCGCGCACCGGGCTGCAGTCGGTGCGCACCCAGGCTGCCCGCCTCCCCGCGGCCGACATCGTGGAGGGCGCCCGCCAGGCGGTGGAGCGGCTGGAGCGCGAGCTGGCCCAGCACGACGAGCACCTGCGCGAGCGCCGCTCCGCCTGGGACCGCGACCTCCAGGACGCCACCACCAAGCGCGATGCGCTCCGCGACCAGTACCGCGACCTCCGCGAGCAGGTGGACCGGATCCAGGCCGCCGGTGCCGAGGGCGCCTGTCCCACCTGCGCCCGTCCGCTCAAGGAGGAGTTCCAGAACGTCCTCGGCATGCTGGACCGCCAGCTCGAGGAAGTGAAGTTCAACGGCAACTACTACAAGACCCGCATCGACCAGCTCTCCCACGAGCCCGCCGAGCTGCGGGACCTCGTGAAGAAGCAGCACGACGCGGAGCGCCAGCTGGTCCAGGCGCGGAACGAGCTGGCCCGCCTCCAGGCCCAGCTGCAGGACGCCCCGCGCCTGCGCGCCGAGGAGACGCGGCTGGTGGCGCAGGTGCAGTCGCTGGAGCAGCAGGCGGGGACCACGGCGGCGGAGTACGATCCGCATCGCCACGCCGAGGTCAAGAAGCGGATCGCCGAGCTGGAGCCGGTTCACCTGCAGTCGGTGCGGCTGCAGGAGCGCGCGGATGCGGCGGGGCGCCTGGTGCAGGAAGCCGAGGCGGCCGAGCGCGCGCTCTCCGCCCTCGAGGCGGACCTGCGCGTCCAGCAGGAGCGCGCCGCCACCCTCGGCTATTCCGAACCGGCCTTCCTGGCCGCCCGGACCGCCTGGGAGCAGGTGGAGGCCGACACGCAGCAGGCGGCGCTGGCCGTGG
This sequence comes from Gemmatimonadales bacterium, assembly GCA_044221825.1. Taxonomy (GTDB): domain Bacteria; phylum Gemmatimonadota; class Gemmatimonadetes; order Gemmatimonadales; family GWC2-71-9; genus JADJOM01. The sequence goes on along the minus strand of JBGAOL010000174.1, from coordinate 2,483 downwards.
TGCGGGCGGCCGCCGAGCGCGCGGCCGCTGTGGAGGCGCGCTCGGCGGTGTCCCGCCGGCGCGAGGAGCGCGCGCGCCGCGAGGCCGAGGCGCAGGCCACCGCGCACGACCTCGCCATGCACAACGAGCTCGACCGCGCCTTCACCGACCTGCGCACCGACCTGAACCAGCAGCTGCGTCCCGACCTCTCCGAGTTGGCCAGCGGCTTCCTCCGCGACCTCACCAGCGACCGCTACACCGAGCTCGAGCTGGACGAGGACTACGTAGCCACCATCATGGAAGGCGGCGAGGCCAAGCCGGTGATCTCGGGGGGCGAGGAGGACGTGGCCAACCTGGCCCTCCGCCTGGCCATCAGCCAGATGATCGCCGACCGCGCGGGGCAGCCGCTCTCCCTGCTGGTGCTCGACGAGATCTTCGGCTCGCTGGACGAGGAACGGCGGAGCGCCGTGGTGGACCTGCTCCGCAGCATCGCCGACCGGTTCCCGCAGGTCATCCTCATCACCCACATCGACACGGTGCGGGAGGGGTTCGACCGGGTGGTGCGGGTGGAGTTCGACGTGGAGAAGGGCACCGCCAGCGCGCGGGACGAGGAACCCACCATGAGCCCCGATGGCCTGGCTGCCTGACCGCGAGGTCTACGGCCCCGAGCGCCCCCAGGCGCGCGACATCGACCCGCTCAACCGGGTCTTCGCGGAGTCGTTCACCGACCGCTACCGCCGCGACGGCATGACCGGCGTGCGGGTGCCGCACCTCAACCCCGTCATCTGGCGCTACGCCCTCGAGGACGCCGGCGACGGCGCCATGATCTGGCGCGACGGTGACGGCGAGCTCTGCGCCTTCAACATGGTGCACCTCTCGGGGCGCGAGGGCTGGATGGGCCCGCTGGCCGTCCGCCCGGACCAGCAGGCGGCGGGGCTCGGCAAGGTGATGCTCAAGGCGGGGATTGCCTGGCTCAAGGAGCGCGGCGCGCGCACCATCGGGCTCGAGACCATGCCGCGCACCGTCGAGAACATCGGCTTCTACAGCCGGCTCGGCTTCGTGCCGGGGCCGCTCACGGTGTCGCTGGTGCGCGACCTGGCGCGCCGCCCCGTCCTCCAGCCGGAGTTCCTCGCGGCCCTCGGCAACCAGCGCCAGGAGCGGCTCCGTGCCTGCGCGGCGCTCACCGAACGCCTCCTCCCCGGCGCCGACTACACCCGCGAGCTGCTCACCACCGCCGAGCTCCGCATCGGGGACACGCTCGTCAGCCGCGACCCCAACGGCGACCTGGCCGGCTTCGCGCTCTTCCACACGGCACCGCTCGCCGCCGGCCGCCCCCAGGACGAACTCCGCATCCTCAAGCTGGTGGCGCGCGACCTCGACACCTTCGAGCGCCTCATCGCGGCCGCGGAAGCCGCGGCGCTGGCGCTCGACATCCGCCGCATCACCGTCCGGGCCGAGACGGCCTACGCCGCGGCCTACCTCCGCCTCATCCAGCTGGGTTTCCGCGCCCACTGGACCGACCTGCGCATGACGCTCTCCGGCTACGAGGACCCGGCGCCGCAGGGTGGGGCGGTGGTGTGGTCTAACTGGGAGATCTAGGGGCGTCGCTGGCTGGCGGTGCTGGGACGGGCTTGGGTGAGTCTCAACGCAGAGGCGCAGAGAGCGCAGAGGGCCGCCGAGGGATCGAGCCCGGGATGGCGCGTTGCCAACCCGGGCTCGGTTGTTCTCGGTGGGGACCGCGAGCGGAGGGGAGCGTTGCCGGACCCGAACCGACACCCACAAAAACACCCCGGGCTCACCTTGCGGTGAGCTCACCATGCTCGAGCAGTTCCTCTGCGGCCCTCTGCGCTCTCTGCGCCTCTGCGTTGAGACTCACCCAACCCCGTCCCAGCACCGCCAGCCAGCGACGCCCCTAGATCTCCCAGTTGGACCACACCACCGCCCCGTCCCGGGGCGCGGGGTCGTCGTAGCCCGTCAGGGTCATGCGCAGGTCGGTCCAGTGGGCGCGGAAGCCGAGCTGGATGAGGCGGAGGTAGGCGGCGGGATAGGCCGTCTCGGCGCGCACGGTGAGGCGGCGGATGTCGAGCGCCAGCGCAGCGGCCTCGGCGGCGGCGATGAGGCGCTCGAAGGTGTCGAGGTCGCGTGCCACGAGCTTGAGGATGCGGAGTTCGTCCTGGGGGCGGCCGGCGGCGAGCGGGGCCGTGTGGAAGAGCGCGAAGCCGGCCAGGTCGCCGTTCGGGTCGCGGAGGACGAGCGTGTCACCGATGCGGAGCTCGGCGGTGGTGAGCAGCTCGCGGGTGTAGTCGGCGCCGGGGAGGAGGCGCTCGGTGAGCGCCGCGCAGGCACGGAGCCGCTCCTGCCGCTGGTTGCCGAGGGCCGCGAGGAACTCCGGCTGGAGGACGGGGCGGCGGGCCAGGTCGCGCACCAGCGACACCGTGAGCGGCCCCGGCACGAAGCCGAGCCGGCTGTAGAAGCCGATGTTCTCGACGGTGCGCGGCATGGTC
>JBGAOL010000173.1:0-8357 GCA_044221825.1 Gemmatimonadales bacterium | reverse complement strand
ATGCAGCAACTGGTGAGCAGCCTGCTGGCCCTCTCCCGGGTGGACACGCGGGCGCGGCCGTTCCGCCCGGTGGATGCCGGCCTGGTCCTGAGCCGCGTCCGCAACGACCTCATGGCGCGGGTGCTGGCCACCGGGGCCAGCGTGCACTGGGCCCGGCTGCCCGTGGTGCTCGCCGACGAGGTCCAGCTCGGCCAGGTGTTCCTCAACCTGCTCGGCAATGCGCTCAAGTTCGTCGCCGAGCGGGCGCCGGTCATCGAGGTCACCGCGACACCCGATCCCGGCGGCTGGCGCTTCCGGGTGACCGACAACGGCATCGGCATGGAGCCGGAGTTCGCGGCGGACGCCTTCCAGCTCTTCCGGCGGCTCCACGCACGGGACAGCTACGAAGGCAGCGGCATCGGGCTCGCGCTGGTGAAGCGGATCGTGGAGCGGCACGGCGGCACCATCGGGGTGGACAGCCGGCTGGGCGAGGGCAGCTCGTTCTGGTTCACCCTGCCGGGGGTGGCCGCCTCGTGACCGGGCTGCCCCAGCGGCGCCTCCTCATCGTGGACGACGACGCGGCGACGGCCCGCGCGCTCGCACTCACCGTCCGGCTCCTCGGCTACGATGCCGACCTGGCCGGCGGCGGGCCCGAGGCCATCCGGCTGGCCCGCACCCGCTTCTACCCGATCATCGTCACCGACCTCCGCATGCCGGGGATGGACGGGCTCAGCCTGATCGAGCGGCTGCGGCCCCTCTGCCCCGCCACGGCCTTCGTGATCCTCACCGGCTACGCGGAACTGGACCTGCGCCGGAGCCTCGCCGGCGATGCCGTGATCGCCTCCGTGGTGCGGAAGCCCTGGATCGAGGCCGAGCTCGAGACCACGCTCACCCAGGCCTTCGCCCTGCACCAGCGCCGGGCCCGGCGGCTGCAGGAGGGGCCGGTGCCGTCCGCCCCCGCCGTCCGCCTGCTGCTGGTCGAGGACAACCCCGCCGACGCCGACCTGGTCATCGACGACCTGGCCGAGGAGTACGCGCCGGCGCAGGTGGCCCACCTGCGCCGGCTGGAGCCGGCGATCGCCTGGCTGCACGACATGCGCGGGGTGGAGGCGGTGGTCACCGACCTCTCGCTGCCCGATGCCCGCGGCTTCGACGCCGTCACCCGGCTGCACGCCGCATCACCGGGCACGCCGATCGTGGTCCTGAGCGGCCTCGCCGACGAGGACTTCGGCCAGCTGGTGATCCAGCTCGGTGCGCAGGACTACCTGGTGAAGGGCCAGACCACCCGCGACGACCTGCTCCGCGCCCTGCGCCACGCGCGCGAGCGCAAGCGCGGCGAGCAGCGCCTCCTCGCGCTGGCCCAGCACGACCCGCTCACCGGCCTCGCCAATCGGGCCGCCTTCCTCGACCGCCTGACAGTGGCCTGCACCCGCGCCCGCCGCGGCAGCCGCCCCTTCGGCGTGATGTTCATCGACCTGGACCACTTCAAGGAAGTGAACGACCGGCGCGGCCACGAGACGGGTGACGCGCTGCTGCAGGAGGTGGGGCGGCGCCTGGAGATGACGCTCCGCGAGTACGACACCGCCGCGCGCCTCGGCGGTGACGAGTTCGGGGTGCTGGTGGAGGAAGTGGAGGGGGAGGGACAGCTGCTCGACCTGGGACGGCGGGTGCTCGACGCCTTTGCCATCCCCTGCCATCACTGCGGCGAGGACACGGCCATCTCGGCGAGCATCGGGCTGGCGCTCTTCCCGGCCGCGGGGCAGACGCCGACCGCCCTGCTGCGGGCCGCCGACGAGGCGATGTACCACGCCAAGCAGGCGGGGCGGAACCGGATCCACGCGGCCACCGAAGGCCGGAGCCCCGCCCGCGCCGCGGAACGGCTGGCCATCCGGAGCGCCGTGACCGACGGCGACTTCGAGCTGCACTTCCAGCCCCAGGTGGCCCTGCCTTCCGGCGACGTGGTGGGCGTTGAGGCCCTGCTGCGCTGGCGCCGGGGCGACGAATTGCTGGCCCCCGGCCAGTTCCTGGCCGATCTCGAGGCCAGCGACGACCTGGCCGAGGTGGGCCGCTGGGTGCTGGCCGAGGCCTGCGGGCGGCTCGCGGGCTGGCGGCGCACCACCAGCCCGGCACTCCGGCTCTCGCTCAACCTCTCGGCCCGCGAACTCCACACCCCGGAACTGCTCAGCGCCGTGCGCCAGCAGCTGGCCCAGCACGCCCTGCCACCGGAGGCGCTCGCCGTGGAGCTGTCGGAGCGCACCCTGATCGCACCCGCGCCCGAGGCGCACCACCAGCTGCTGGCGCTGCGGGCCCTGGGCGTGCGGCTCACGGTGGACGGCTTCGGCAGCGGCCACTCCTCACCGGCCGACCTGGTGCGCTACGGGGTGGCGGCCCTGAAGATTGCCCGGCCGCTCACGGCGCGGCTCCCCACCGACCCCGACGCGGCCCGCGTGGTGCGCGCCATGGTGGGGCTCGGTCGTTCGCTCGAGGTGGACGTGCTGGCCGATGGGGTGGAGACCGAGGCCCAGCACGACTTCGTGCGGAACGCCGGCTGCACCCTGGCCCAGGGCTACCTCTTCGGCAGCCCGCGGGCCGAATGGGCCCCCGACGCCACCCAGCCCTAACCCCCCGCCAGCGCCCCGATCACCAGCAACGGCTCGCGTCCCTCCACCACCTCGGCGGGTAGTTGGTGCGTTGCCGGTTCATGGGAGAGGTCCTTCCCGCACGCGAAGTAACGCACGAAGGGACGGCGCTTGAGTGAGCCGTGGTCGCGGATGGCCCCCCGCAGCACCGGATAGGCGGCCTCCAGCGCCTCGAGGGCGGCGCCGAGCGTGGCCGTCCCCTCGAGCGCGAGCATCACCTCGGGCCCGGTCCGGGCCAGGGTGCGGAGGTGCTCCGGCAGTCCCACGCGGATCATGCGAGCGTCTGCACCTCCACCGACAGCACCGCCGGCAGGTCCCGCACGATGGCCTGCCACTTGGTCCCGCCATCGCGCGAGCAGTAGACCTGGCCGCCCGTGGTGCCGAAGTAGATCCCCGCCTCGCCCAGCCGGTCGGTGCTCATGGCGCCGCGCAGGATGTTCACGTAGCAATCGCGCTGCGGCAGCCCCTCGGTGCACGCCTCCCACTCCTCCCCGCCCTGCCGGCTCCGGTACACCCGCAACTTGCCCTCGGGCGGGTAGTGCTCCGAGTCGCTCTTGATGGGAACCACGTACACCGTCTCGGGCTCGTGCGGGTGCACGGCAATGGGGAAGCCGAAGTCGGAGGGCAGGTTGCCACTCACCTCGCGCCAGGAGGCGCCGGCGTCGTCGCTCCGGAGCACGTCCCAGTGCTTCTGCATGAACAGCGTGTTGGGCCGCGACGCATGCATGGCCAGCCGGTGCACGCAGTGGCCCACCTCGGCATCGGGGTCGGGCAGCTGGTAGGGGGAATGCAGACCCTTGTTGATGGGCACCCAGCTCATCCCGCCGTCCTCGGTGCGGAACGCGCCGGCCGCCGAAATCGCGATGAACATGCGCTTCGGGTTGGCGGGGTCCTGCACGATGGTGTGCAGCCCCATCCCTCCTGCCCCTGGTTGCCACAGGTGGCCCTTCACCGCGCGCAGGCCCGGCAGCTCCTGCCAGCTCTGCCCCGCGTCGGTGCTCCGGAAGAACGCCGCGTCCTCCGCGCCGGCGTACACGGTGTCGGCATCGTGGAGCGACGGCTCGAAGTGCCAGATCCGCTTGAACTCCCACGGGTGCTGGGTGCCGTCGTACCACTGGTGCGTCCCCGGGGTGCCGTCGTACTTGAATTCATGCCCCACCGGCGTCCACGTCTTCCCGCCGTCGTCGCTCCGCTGCACCTGCTGGCCAAACCAGCCGCTGGTCTGGGAGGCGTAGATGCGGTCCGGGTTCACCACCGAGCCCTTGAGATGGTACATCTCCCAGCCGCCGAAGAACGGCCCCGCCACCTCCCACTTGCTGCGTCCCTCGTCGGCGGTGAGCACAAAGGCGCCCTTCCGCGTGCCCACCAGCACCCGCACTCCCGTCATGCCGTGCTCCTTTCGTCGAGGACGCGATCCAGCTTCTCGAAGCTCTGCGACCAGCCGTCGTACGCGCCGACCTTCACGTGGATGTCGCGCTCGGTGGCGTCGCCGAAGCGGTTCACCACCGTCACGCGGGTCCGCGGGCCCAGGTCCTCGAGGGTGATCTCCCAGGTAAGCGGCCGCGCCGGCCCGCCGGCGCCCCGTTCCTGGGCCAGCGCCGCGTGGAACGCGGCCGGGTGCTCGTCCAGCAGCACCGACATGACCAGCCGCTCGGGTGGCCGCACTTCGAGCACCTGCCCGATGATCGGGTAGTCGACCCCGTCGGGTCCACGCATCACGATGCGGTACGGTCCGCCCGGGCGCAATTCCACGTTGCAGGTTGGACAGCTGAAGCCGTGCGGCCCGAACCACGCACCCAGCATCGCCGGCTCGGTCCACGCGCGCCACACCAGCGCGCGCGGTGCGTCGAACTCGCGCACCAGCCGGAACGCCGTGCCGTCGAGCTCGAGGTCCACCTTCCGCGGCCCGTTCATCGCACGGCCCCCGCGCTCTTCAGGTGCTCGGCGAGGCGCGCCAGCGTCTGGTGCGCGCCCTCGATGGCACCATACTCCTCGGCCACGCGGCGCAGCGCGGCCGCGCTTGGGAAGAGCATGCGCATGGTGAGCCGCGTACCGACCCCCTCGTCCTCGAACGTCACGGTCACCTCGAAGGCGATGGGCTCGGCCTGCCCGCCGTCGTCGTCGTGCGCGTAGACCAGGCGGCGCAGCGGCTCCACCTCACGATAGACCACGCGATTGGGATAGTCGCGGCCGTCGGGACCGTGCATGGTGAAGCGCCAGCTGCCGCCGGGCGCCAGCCGGTGCTCCCGGGTGGTGGTGGTGAAGCCCAGGGGCCCCCACCACTCGGCCACGCGGGCCGGGTCGGCCCATGCCTGCCATACCAGGGCGCGCGGGGCGTCGAAGACGCGGGTGAAGACCAGTTCGCGGTCGGCGACGGAGTCGCGCGGCGGCGGGGAAGATGCGGACACGTGTGCCTCCATCGGATGGCCGCGCAGCCTGCGCGGGTTGAACGATCAGCGACGCTTGCGGTGCTTCTCCTTCTCCTCCGCCTGCACCTGCTTGAGGTAGGCCTCCAGCCGGTCAAAGCTCTGCTCCCAGAACTTCCGGTAGTGGCCCACCCAGTCCGACACGTCGCGCAACGGCGCCGGCCGCAGCCGGCACGGCCGCCACTGCGCCTCACGCCCGCGCTCGATGAGCCCGGCACGCTCCAGCACCTTGAGGTGCTTGGACACCGCCGGCAGCGACATGCTGAACGGCTCGGCGAGTTCCCCCACCGTGGCCTCACCGCGCCCGAGCCGCGTGAGGATGGCGCGCCGCGTGGGATCGGCGAGGGCCTGGAAGGTGAGGCTGAGGGTGTCGTCGGCGAGTTTCATGGCGCCGTGTCGTATGTAACCATGTGGTTAAATACAATGATGTCAGCGGGTACGCAAGGGAGGAATTCCGGACGGCCACCGGCCCTCATGAATTCCTCACGGCGCGCTGCGCGCACCATGACAGGTGGTTGAGAATCGGCCGGGAGCGCCGATACCTGTGGGGAACGCCTAGCACGATCCCGGCGGCGTGACGGGCCGCAGCGTCGACCCTGACGCCTCGCCCGCCCCGACCGCGCCCGACCATGGCCCAGGGAGGCCGTCGTGAACCGCCTGCGCATCTCCACCCGCATCATCCTGCTGCTCAGCACCATCGCCGTCATCATGGGCGTGATGACCGTCGTGATCCGAGGCGAACTCGGCACGGTCCGCGAGGCCTACCGCGAGCTGATCGTGGACGACGCCGCCGTGCGCGATTCCACCCGCCTGCTCCAGAACTCGATCCAGGAGGAGGTGCGAGAGTGGAAGAACGTGCTGGTGCGGGGCGGCGACGCCGACAAGCTGCAGCTTCACTGGGGCAGGCACCAGGCGGCACGGGCACGGACGGACTCGCTGCTCGGCGCGCTGGCCTCACGGATGCCGACGCCGGCCATCGCCGCCCTCTTCGGCCGGCTGGTGGCCCAGCACGACACCCTCACGCTCCGCTACACCGCCGCCCTCGGCGGCCGGCCGCGGCTGACGCCGGCCGAGACACGGGCGGCAGACCTGGCCCTCCAGGGCAAGGACCGTCATGCCAATGCACTGGCCGACTCGCTGAGCACCGCCGTCACGTCGCTCATCGCCTCGAACATGGCGGCGCAGGACAAGCTCATGGCGCTCAAGTTCCTGCTGATGACCATCGGCACCGTCGTGCTGAACATCTGCACGGTGCTGGCCGGCGTGCTCATTGCCCGCTCGGTGAGCCGGCCGCTGGCCCGCATGGTGCCGGCGGTGGAGGCACTGGCGCGCGGCGAGCTCACCGGCCAGCTGCACATCGAGGGCAAGGATGAGCTGGCGCAGATGGCCGTGTCGCTGAACCGCACCCTCGCGGGGATCCACACGGCGCTCGGCGCGGACCAGGTGGAGTGGGCCGCCGTGGGCCGGCAGCGCGAGGAGGTGGGCCGCATCCGCCAGCTGGTGGAGAACGCGCCCATCAACATCGTGCACGCCGACCACGAGCTCCGCATCTCGTACCTGAACCCGGCGGCGCGCACCACCTTCCAGGGCCTCGAGCAGCACATCGGCGCCCGCGCCAGCGAGCTGGTGGGACGCCCCGTGGAGCTGCTGCACCCGCGGCCGGCGGAGTTCCGCGCGGCGCTCGGCAACCCGGCCACCCTGCCCCTCCGCGACCGCATCGTGCTGGGCGAGGACACGCTCGACCTGGTGGCGAGCGCCATCCGCGGCGAGGACGGGGGCTACCTCGGTCCCATGCTCACCTTTGAGGTGGTCACCGCCAAGCTCGCCGCCGAGCGGCAGCTCGAGGCGGCCCGGCAGCGCGAGATGGCACTGGCGGAGGAGCGGCGCCGCGAGGAGATGGCCGAGGCGGAGCGGGCACAGCGCGCCGCCGCCGAGCGTGAGGCAGAGGAACGCGCCCGCGCCGAGGACGAGCGCACCCGCGCCGCCGACCTCCGCGCCAAGGTGGACGCCATCCTCGCCGTGGTGGACGCTGCCGGCCAGGGCGACCTGACCCGCACCATCCACGTGGACGGCAGCGACGCCGTGGGCCAGCTGGGCCACGGCCTCGGTGACTTCCTCGGCTCGCTGGCCACCAACATCGGCGAGATCGCGGAGGCGGCGCAGGTGGTGGCCGCGGCCTCGACCCAGCTCACCAGCCTGAGCCAGAGCCTGGGCAGCGCGGCCGAGGAGACGGCGGCGCAGGCGCGCGTGGTGTCGGGCGCGTCGGAGGACGTGGCCGGCCGCTCGCAGACCGTGGCGGCGGGGACTGAGGAGATGACGGCCTCGATCAAGGAGATCGCCCGGAACGCCAGTGAGGCGGCGCAGATCGCGCGGCAGGCGGTGGCGCAGGCGCAGCAGACCAACACCCTCGTCACCCGGCTCGGCGCCAGCGGCGCCGAGGTGGGCCAGGTGGTGAAGGTGATCACCGGGATCGCCCAGCAGACCAACCTGCTGGCGCTGAACGCCACCATCGAGGCGGCGCGCGCCGGCGAGGCCGGCAAGGGCTTCGCCGTGGTGGCGCACGAGGTGAAGGAACTCGCCAAGCAGACGGCCGAGGCCACCGGCTCCATCAGCGCCAAGATCCAGGCCATCCAGGACGACACCGGCGCCGCGGTGCGCGCCATCCAGGAGATCGGCGAGATCATCGCGCGGATCAACCAGGCCCAGACCACCATCGCGAGCGCCGTGGAGCAGCAGAGCGCCACCACCGCGGAGATGAGCCGCAACGTCACCGCCGCGGCCGACGGCTCCAACGAGATCGTGCGCACCATCGAGGGCGTGGCGGCGGCCGCGGTGCAGACCAGCGACGGGGCGCAGCAGAGCCAGCAGGCCGCGCAGGAGCTCAAGCGCGTCTCGGGCCAGCTGCAGGAGCTCGTGGGGCGGTTCCGTTATCGCAAGGAAGGGCGGCCGGTGGGCGTGGGCCGCTGATCATCGGTTGCCGGAATCACGACGGCCCCCTTCCGGGGGCCGTCGTCATTTCGGGAGGGCGGGAAACTCAGCCCTTGAGCGACGCCAGGTCGATCACGAACCGGTACTTCACGTCGCTCTTGAGCATGCGCTCGTAGGCGGTGTTGATCTGCTGGATGGGGATCACCTCGACGTCGGCGGTGATGTTCCGGTCGGCGCAGAAGTCGAGCATCTCCTGCGTCTCGCGGATGCCGCCGATGAGCGAACCCGCCAGCTGCCGCCGCCGCATCACCAGGTTGAAGACGCCGGGCGAGGGATGCGGCTGGTCGGGGACGCCCACCAGGCAGAGGGTGCCGTCGCGCTTGAG
>JBGAOL010000172.1:0-8661 GCA_044221825.1 Gemmatimonadales bacterium | reverse complement strand
GTCATGGGATTCGCGCTGGCGTTCGCCGGATTCGATCGCCTGCCGCAGCTGGATATGAAGCGTACGGCGATTCTGAGCAGTGGCCTGGCCCTGCTCGTTCCGTTCCTTCTCGGCGTGATCCTCGACTACCGGGTTGACCGCTCCGTGGGGATCGCGGCACGGGTTACTGGCTGGTTGCCTGGCTTCTTCTGTCACTACATCGTCCAGGGAATCGGTCAGGCGGGCGGGCTGCTGCTGGGCTTCGCGCTCCTCTCCGCGCTCACCATCGTCACCATCGCGTGGCACCCGCTGCTCCGCTGGGTGGGGGCGGCGCCAGCGGCGGTCGAGGCGGGCACCGGCGCCGTGGTCCCGGTGCCCCGGGCCAAGCCGGTGAAGCCGGTGGAGGAGGACGAGGACGAGCCGCATGACTCGGTGATCGAGCCGTCGGTGCCGCGGGAAAAGAAGAAGAAGCCGCCCAAGCCCCAGAAGCCGGCCGCCGCCCTCATCGGTGACGTCGCCGACGACCACGCGCTGCCGCCGGTGGACCTGCTCACCCCGCCGCCTCCGCAGGACAAGGACGCCGGCGCGGCGGAGCTCGACCGGCTGGGCCAGGTGCTCCTCGACACCCTGCGCACCTTCAAGGTGGAGGGCACCATCGCCGGGCGCACCACGGGGCCGGTGGTGACGCAGTTCGAGGTGGTGCCGGGGCCGGGCGTGAAGGTGGGCCGCTTCGCCGCGCTGGCCGACGACATGGCCATCACCATGCGTGCCCAGAGCATCCGGGTGGCGCCGATCCCGGGGAAGGGCGCCATCGGCGTCGAGATCCCCAATCCCACGGCGCGCATGGTGACGCTCCGCGAGCTGCTCGAGAGCGACGAGTTCCAGACCACCAAGGCCATGCTGCCGGTGGCGCTGGGACGGAACCTCGAGGGCAAGCCCATCATCGCCGACCTGGCGAAGATGCCGCACCTCCTCATTGCCGGCGCCACCGGCTCGGGCAAGTCGGTGGCGGTCAACACCATCGTCACGAGCCTGGTGTACAAGTACACCGACAAGCAGCTCCGCTTCCTGATGGTGGACCCGAAGATGGTGGAGCTCTCGCTCTACAACGCGCTGCCCCACATGCGCCATCCGGTGGTCACCCAGAACACCGACGCGGCCTTTGCGCTCAAGTGGGCGGTGTACGAGATGAACCGCCGCTACGAGCTGCTCCACGCCAACCACGCGCGCAACCTCGCCGACTTCAACAAGAAGGCCGAGGAGGGGAAGCCGCTCCGGAACCCGAGCAAGGGGAAGGCCACCCTCGCGAGCATCGCGGCGGAGGAGGGCACCACGCCACCGCCGGCGCCGGACGAGGATGTGTACAAGGACGGGCCGCTCCCGCTCATCGTCATGATCGTCGACGAGCTGGCCGACCTCATGATGACGGTGCAGGGCGAGGTGGAGACGCCGCTCGCGCTGCTGGCGCAGAAGGCGCGCGCCATCGGCATCCACCTGATCCTCGCCACGCAGCGCCCCTCGGTGAACGTCATCACCGGCCTCATCAAGGCCAACTTCCCGAGCCGGATCGCCTTCCGCGTCGCTTCCAAGGTGGACAGCCGCACCATCCTGGACCAGAACGGCGCCGAGGCGCTGCTCGGCAACGGCGACATGCTGTTCCTGCCGCCGGGGAAGAGCGAGCCGATGCGGCTCCAGGGCGCCTACATCAGCACCGAGGAGACCGAGCGCGTCACCGGCTGGTTCACCGCCCGCACCGAGGCGCGGACAGCGGCGGGCGCACCCTCGCGGGCGCAGGAGACGGACATCCTCGCCGTGATCCGCGCCCTCGAGGCCGACGACGGCGAGGGCGGCGAGGCGGCCGACGACGGGCCGCGCGACGACCTCTTCCGGCAGGCCGCCGAGGCATGTATCCAGAACCAGAGCGGGTCCACGTCGCTCCTGCAGCGGCGGCTGTCCATCGGCTACGGGCGCGCGGCGCGCATCATCGACCAGCTCTACCTGGCGGGGATCCTCGGGCCGTCCACGCAGGGGTCGTCCAAGCCGCGGGAGGTCCTGATCGGGATCGAGCAGTTGGACGAGTACTGCCAGTAGGCTGGGGCGGCTCGGAGGAGTCGCTTCGTACGAACGCCCTGGGGGCCTCCGGTCACGCGACCACGCTGTCGACCCGAGGCCCCGATGGCGTTCGTGCTGCGCTCGACCGGGAGCGGGAACACGCGGTTGTGGCGATGGGCTCGGGCTCTGCGTCCCTTCTCCAAGAGGAGGAGCTCATGCCGAGTGGACATCTTGCTACAGCCGAGATCGCCATCCGCGCCCCCCGGGCCAAGGTCTGGGCGGCGCTCAAGGATCCCGCGGCCACCCGCGAGTACATGTTTGAGACGACCGTGACCTCCGACTGGACCGAGGGCAGCCCGATCACCTGGGAAGGGGTGTGGGAGGGGAAGCCGTACCGCGACACCGGCGTGATCCGGCGCATCGTGCCCGGGGAACTGCTCCAGTACTCCCACACCAGCCCGCGTCCCGGCAAGCCCGATGCCCCCGGGGACGAGCACCTCGTGACTATCCGCCTGTCTGACGCCGATGCCGCCACGCACGTTGCGCTCACGCAGGACAACAATCCCACCGAGGAAGCCCGCGAGCACGCCGAGCGGAACTGGGAACAGATGCTCCAGGGGCTCAAGCAGTACCTCGAACGCTGACCAGCCCGAGGCATCCCAGCCTCAGCGTGCGCTCCTTACCCCACCTCTTCCCGCACCACTCGCATGAACGCGTCGATCAGCGGCCGCGCCTTCTCCCGCCGCCACGCCGCGGCGATCGTCGTCTNTAGGAGGCGGCTGACGCAGCGCGGGCAAAGCGCTCCGCCCGAACGCCCTGGGGGCCTCCGGTCACGCGACCACGCTGTCGACCGGAGGCCCCGGGCGTTCGGGCTGCGCTCCGTCTCGCGAGGGGCGTCGGTGTGCCCGTCGGGGTCGGCGCGGACGTCCTCCTCTCCGGGAGGATCGCATGGTCGCAATCACTCATCGCGGCGGCGGAGACCAGTATCCGCGCCCCGCGCGCGAAGGTCTGGACGGCGCTGGTCGATCCCGGCGGCCATGCGGGAGTACATGTTCGGGTCCGTGGTCACGTCCGACTGGACGGAGGGCAGCCCGATCACCTGGGAAGGGGAGTGGCAGGGGAAGGCGTACCGCGACACCGGGAGGTGCTGCGGGTGCGGCCCGGGGAGGTGCTGCAGTACGCGCACGCGAGCCAGGGGGGCGCCGCGGACCGTCACGTGGTGACGATCCAGCTCTCCGACGCTGAGGCGGGCACGCGGGTGGCGCTCACCCAGGACAACAATCCCACCGAAGAAGCCCGCGGGCACGCGACGCGGAACTGGCAGCAGATGCTCGCGGCGCTCAAGCAGTACCTCGAGCGGTGAGCCCTCACCCCACCTCTTCCCGCACCACCCGCATGAACGCGTCGATCAGCGGCCGCGCCTTCTCCCGGCGCCACGCCGCGGCGATCGTAGTCTCCGCCCTGGCCGAGGGAATGGCGCGGTAGCGGACCCCGGTCCAGCCGAGCTTCTCCACCGAGGCGGGCAGGATCGACACGCCGAGGCCGGCCTCCACCAGGCTCACGCTGGTGTAGAGCTCCCGGCTCTCCTCCACCACGTGCGGCTCGAAGCCCGCGGCGCGGCAGAGGCCCAGCACCTGGGCGTGCAGCCCCGGCGCCAGCTCGGCGGGGAAGAGGACGAACGGTTCGTGCATGAGGTCGCGGACGCCGAGGGTGGCCTTGGCGGCCAGCGGGTGGCTCCGGTTCACCGCAATCCGGAGCGGCTCCCGCATCACGGTGACGATCTCGAGGTCGGGGTCGGGCCGGGGCTCCCGCACGAAGCCGATGTCGATCTCCCCCGACTTGAGGCCGGCTAGCTGGGGACCCGTCGGCATCTCGCGCAGGTCCAGGTGGACCCGCGGGAACCGGTCCCGGAAGCTCCGGATGATGCCGGGCAGCGCCAGGAACATCTGACCGTCGCCGCGAACGCCACCCGCAGCGTCCCGCTCTCCCCGCGCCCCACCCGCTGGGCCGCCTCCACCGCCCCTCCACCGCATCCAGTACCCGCCGCGACTCGGCCAGAAACACCTCGCCGGCGGGGGTGAGCTGCACCCGCCGGCTGGTCCGCTCCAGCAGCCGGACCCCGAGGAGCTGCTCCAGCCGCTGGATCTGCTGGGAGAGCGGCGGCTGCGCGATCCCCAGCCGGGCCGCCGCCCGGCCGAAGTGGAGTTCCTCCGCCACGGTGGCGAAGTAGCGGAGGTGGCGGATTTCGGGGAGTTCGGCCATATGTTTGGCGTATCGTCAAATGAGATCACTAATATTGGACATATCGGTGCCCATTTGCTAGGTTGGCGGACCTGATCGCGTCCTAACCCGTGCTCGGGGCAGGGTTTCCAGTGCCCGCCCGGAGCTTTGCGCCAAGCCGTCGCCCCTGAAGGAGCTCCGCATGGCCACCCAGGTCCTTTCCTCTTCCGCCACGCCGGTTGCCGATCCGTTCCCGATCAACGGCACCGACTACGTCGAGTTCTACGTGGGCAACGCCAAGCAGGCGAGCCACTACTACCGCACCGCCTTCGGCTTCCAGCTGGTGGGCTACCGCGGCCCCGAGACCGGCGTGCGGGACCGGGCCAGCTACCTCCTGATGCAGGGCAAGATCCGCTTCGTCCTCACCTCCGCGCTGCATCCCGAGCATCCCATCGCCGAGCATCACGTGAAGCACGGTGACGGGGTGAAGGACCTCGCGCTCTGGGTGGATGACTGCCGCCAGGCCTACGCCTACGCCATGAGCCACGGCGCCACCTCGGTGCAGGCGCCCACCGTGCTCAGCGACGCGGACGGCGAGATCGTCATGGCCGCCATCCGCACCTACGGCGACACCATCCACAGCCTGGTGGAGCGGCGCAACTACCGCGGCCTCTTCCTGCCCGGCTTCGTGGCGGTGACGCCGCGCTACCAGCCGGCGCCCGTCGGGCTCAAGTACGTGGACCACTGCGTGGGGAACGTGGAGCTCGGCAAGATGAACGAGTGGGTGGGCTTCTACGAGCGCGTCATGGGCTTCAAGAACCTGCTCAGCTTCGACGACAAGGACATCTCCACCGAGTACTCGGCGCTCATGTCCAAGGTGATGTCCAACGGCAACGAGCGGATCAAGTTCCCGATCAACGAGCCGGCCTCGGGCAAGAAGAAGTCGCAGATCGAGGAGTACCTCGACTTCTACCACGGGCCGGGCGTGCAGCACGTGGCCGTGGCCACCGACGACATCATCAGCACCGTCACGGCGCTCCGCGACCGGGGCGTCGAGTTCCTCACCGTGCCGGGCAGCTATTACGACGAGCTCCTCGACCGCGTCGGCAAGATCGACGAGGACCTCCGCCCCCTCCGCGAGCTCGGCATCCTGGTGGACCGGGACGAGGAGGGCTACCTGCTCCAGATCTTCACCAAGCCGGTGCAGGACCGCCCCACGGTCTTCTACGAGATCATCCAGCGGAAGGGCGCCAAGAGCTTCGGCAAGGGGAACTTCAAGGCGCTGTTCGAGTCCATCGAGCGGGAGCAGGCGCTCCGGGGGAACCTCTGATGCCGTTCTACCACCAGCTGGGCCAGGTCCCGCGCAAGCGCCACATCGTCTTCCGCCGCCCCGACGGCGGGCTCTACGCCGAGGAGCTGATGGGCCACGAGGGCTTCGTGGGCACCAGCTCGCTGCTCTACCACACCTATCCCCCGACCACCATCAAGTCGGCGCGGAAGCTCAAGGACGTGAAGTGGGAGGCCGACGAGGACACGAGCCTCCGCCACCGCCACTTCCTCACCAGCCGGGTGAAGAAGGGCGGGAGCCCCACGCTGGACCGCATCCCGCTCCTCTTCAACAGCGACATCGGGATGCTGTACGTGGAGCCGGACGAGAACGACGCCCATTTCTACCGGAACAGCCAGGCCGACGAGTGCATCTACGTCGTCGAGGGGCAGGGGACCCTCGAGTCGGTCTTCGGCGACCTGCCGTTCCGCCAGGGCGACTACGTCACCATCCACCGGAACATCCTGCACCGCTGGCGGCTCGACCTCTCGAAGGGCCCGGCCAAGTTCGTGGTGTTCGAGAGCCGCGGGCACATCCGCTTCCCCAAGCGCTACCGGAACGAGTTCGGCCAGCTGCTCGAGGGGGCGCCCTTCAGCGAGCGCGACATCCGCCGCCCCATGGAGCTCAAGCCCCACGACGAGAAGGGCGACTTCCCGCTCCTCGTCAAGCAGTACGACGCCATCAACGAGATGATCCTTGACCACCACCCCTTCGACGTGGTGGGCTGGGACGGATACTTCTACCCGTGGATCTTCAACATCCACGACTTCGAGCCCATCGTGGGCCGCGTCCACCAGCCGCCCCCGGTGCACCAGACCTTCCAGGGCGACGGCTTCGTGATCTGCAGCTTCTGCCCGCGGCCGTACGACTTCGACCCCGAGGCGGTGCCGGCGCCCTACAACCACAGCAACGTGGACTCCGACGAGGTGCTCTTCTACGCCTCGAGCGAGTTCATGAGCCGGAAGGGCATCGAGTACGGCTCCATCACCCACCACCCCGACGGCCTGCCGCACGGGCCGCACCCGGGACGCGCCGAGGCGTCGATCGGCGCCACGCACACCAACGAGCTGGCGGTGATGATGGACTCCTTCCGCCCGCTCAAGGTGGCCAGGGCCGCGTGCAGCATCGAGGACCCGAACTACCACAAGTCCTGGATCGACGCGCAGCACGCCCAGTTCAACCCGCCCACCTCCTGAGCGGAGCCGGGCCCGTGGCACCCGCCGTGGTGAGTGCCCCCCTCTGGAGCCCCTCCCCGGAGCGGGTGGCGCGCGCCAACCTCACCCGCTTCACCGAGCGCTTCCGCCCCGGGCTCGGCTATCCGGAGCTGTGGCAGTGGTCGGTGGACTGCCCCGAGGCGTTCTGGGCCGCCGTGTGGAAGTTCACCGGCCTCCTGGCCGAGGAGCGGCCGGGGCGCGCGCCGTGGGACGCGGTGCTCGTGGGCGGCACCCGCATGGCGCCGCCCAACCCCCTGCAGGGCCCCCGCTGGTTCCCCGGGGCCAGGCTCAACTTCGCCGAGAACCTGCTGCTCTACCGCGATGACCGCGAGGCGCTGGTCTTCTGGAACGAGCAGGGCCGCCAGCGCGCGCTGACCTACCGCCAGCTCCACGCCGAGGTCCTCCGCTGGCGCGCCGCGCTCATGGCGGAAGGGGTGGGGCCCGGCGACCGCGTGGCCGGCTTCCTCCCCAACCTCCCCGAGGCCGTCATCGCCATGCTCGCCACGGCGAGCCTCGGCGCCATCTGGTCCGGGTGCTCGCCCGATTTCGGCGAGCGCGCCGTGCTCGACCGCTTCGGCCAGATCGCGCCCAAGGTGCTGGTGGTGGCCGACGGCTACCGCTATGCGGGCAAGGTCATCGCCCTCGGTGAGCGCGTGACCCGCATCGCCGAGGCGCTGCCCGGCGTGCAGCGCGTGGTGGTGGTGGAGTACCTCGGCGATGCCGCGCCCGCCTCGGCCTGGATCGGCGCCGTGCCGCGCGCGCGCCTCCGTGCCGACTGGCTCGCCAAGGCGGCACACTTCGCGCCGACGCCGTTCGCGAGGTTTCCGTTCGACCATCCGCTCTACATCCTCTACTCGAGCGGCACCACCGGCCTCCCCAAGGCCATCGTGCACGGCGCGGGCGGCACGCTGCTGCAGCACCTGAAGGAGCTGGTGCTCCACACCGACCTCCGCCGCGACGACCGCATCTTCTACTACACCACCTGCGGGTGGATGATGTGGAACTGGCTGGTCTCGAGCCTCGCTGTCGGGGCCACCGTGGTGCTCTACGACGGCGCGCCGATGGCGCCCGCGAAGGACCTGCTCTGGCGCATGGCCGCCGAGGAGCGGGTCACGGTCTTCGGCACCAGCGCCAAGTACCTCGCGCTCTGTGAGAAGGACGGCCTCGTCCCCGGCGAGGCGGGCGACCTGGGCGCCCTCCGCGCCATCCTCTCCACCGGCAGCCCGCTCGCCGCGCACAGCTACGACTACGTCTACGGCCGCATCAAGGCCGACGTGCACCTGGCCAGCATCAGCGGCGGCACCGATATCGTGAGCTGCTTCGCGCTCGGGAATCCCACGACGCCCGTCTTCCGCGGCGAGCTGCAGGCGCGCGGCCTCGGCATGGCGGTCGACGTCTATTCCCCGGAGGGCGCACCGCTCGCCGACGCGCCCGGGGAGTTGGTCTGCTCGCGCCCGTTCCCCAGCATGCCGGTGGCGTTCTGGAATGATCCTGACGGGACCCGCTACCGCGCCGCCTACTTCGAGCACTTCCCCAACACCTGGCGCCACGGCGACTGGGCCGAGCGCACCCCGAGCGACGGCCTCATCATCTACGGCCGGAGCGACGCCACCCTGAACCCGGGCGGCGTCCGCATCGGCACGGCCGAGATCTACCGCCAGGTGGAGCGGCTCGCGGAGGTGGTGGAGAGCCTGGTGGTGGCGCAGGAGTGGGAGGAGGACGTGCGGATCGTCCTCTTCGTGCGGCTGCGCGAGGGGGTCCAGCTGGACGAGGCGCTCTGCGAGCGCATCCGGCGCGAGATCCGCACCCACGCCAGCCCGCACCACGTCCCGAAGAAGATCCTGCAGGTGGCCGACCTGCCGCGCACCA
>JBGAOL010000171.1:0-8379 GCA_044221825.1 Gemmatimonadales bacterium | reverse complement strand
GGTCGTACTCGCGCAGCTGGTCCAGCGGGCTCGTCTCAAGCGCCTCCTCGGGGCTGACATGCTCCCCCGAGATGCGACCGTGGCCGGCGGTGAGCCAGCGATCGAGCATGGAGGCGAGGGCCTCGCTCTTCACCGGCTTGGGGACGTAGTCGTCCATGCCGGCGGCCAGGCACTTCTCGCGGTCGCCCTGCATGGCGTTGGCGGTCATGGCGATGACCGGAAGCCGTGCGGCCGGGGTATCCGAGGCGCGTAGGAGGCGGGTGGCCTCGTAGCCATCCATCTCCGGCATCTGGCAGTCCATGAACACCAGGTCGTACGGCAGTGTGACCAGCATGTCCACCGCCTCGCGGCCGTTGGCGGCCACGTCCACGCGGCAATTGAGCTTCTCGAGCAGCCGGATGGCGAGCTTCTGGTTGACCGGATTGTCCTCCACCAGCAGCACCCGCGGCGTGGTCGTCAGGCGGCGGGGCTTGGCGGTCGCCGGCGTCCCGGCGCTCCGGCTCTCGGCCAGCGAGTGGCGGGTGATGAGGGGGAGCCGGTCGGGCTGCCCGCGGGTTCCCCAGGCGACGGCCAGGGCCTCGGCGAGGTCGTTGTGGTGGACCGGCTTCACGAAATAGCCGGCGAAGCCCGCGTCGTAGGCGCGGGTGCCGTCCCCCGGGCGTCCCTGGGAGGTGAGGAGCAGCAGCACCGTGCCGCGGAGCCGCGGGTCCGCCTTCACCAGGCGGCCGAAGGCCTCGCCCTCGCCGTCGGGGAGCTGTGCGGCGAGGAGCGCCACACCGTAGGGATCGCCCACCCACTCCGCATTGCCGAGCTCGGCCAGCCCTTCTTCCCCGCTTGCCACGGCTGAGGGCCGGCAGTCGAGGGTGTGGAGCTGCTCCGAGAGGACGTGCCGGTTCACCGCATCGGGGTCCACCACCAGGACCCGCACGCCCTCGAGCGCGGGCGCGGGGCGCGGGAGGCGGCGGACCGACTCGTCCACCGGGAGTGGGAGCGTCACCCAGAAGCAGCTGCCGGCGCCCTCCTGGCTCTTGACGCCCACGCTGCCGCCGAGGAGCTCCGCGAGCTGCCGACAGATGGCCAGGCCGAGCCCGGTGCCGCCGTACTTCCGGGTGGTGGAATTGTCGGCCTGGGTGAACTTGTCCCAGACCTGCTCCAGCCGCTCGGCGGGGATCCCGATGCCGGTGTCCTCCACGGCGAACCGGACCAGCGGCCCGCGCTCGTTCTGCCCCGCCAGCTCCACATTGATCAGCACGTGGCCGCGGGAGGTGAACTTGACGGCGTTGCCGGTGAGGTTGACGAGGATCTGCCGGATGCGCCCGGGGTCGCTCACCACCTGAGCGGGGACGTCCGGGGCCACCCGCACCACGAGCTCGAGGCCCTTCTCCTGCGCGCGCCCCGCCACGAGGTCCGCCACCTCCTCCACCGTGCGGCGGAGGTCGAAGGAGATGAGCTCGACGCTCAGCTTGCCGGCCTCGATCTTGGAGAAATCGAGGATGTCGTTGATGATCCCGAGCAGCGCGTCGGCCGAGCGCTGGATGGCGGTGGCGTACTCACGCTGCTCCCCGCTCAGTGAGGTGTCGAGCAGGAGCCCCGACATGCCGAGCACGCCGTTCATCGGGGTGCGAATCTCGTGGCTCATGCTGGCCAGGAAGTCGCTCTTGGCGCGAGCGGAGCGGACGGCCTCGTCGCGCGCCTCGGCCAACTCGCGGGCCTGGGCCTCGAGCAGCTGGGTCTGGGCCGCCACCGCGGCCTCGGCCTGCTTCCGCTCGTGGATGTCGCGCGCGGTCCCGCTCAAACCGGTGACGGCGCCGTCCGCGGCCAGGTTGGGCCGGCCCACCACCTCGAGCCAGCGGGCGGTGCCGTCAGTCGTGAGGCAGCGGAGCTCCATGTCGAACTCGCGCACCTTGCCCGCCATGAGGTCGCGATAGTTGGCGAGGAGGGCCGGGAGATCGTCGGGATGGGCCGCGTGCTCGAAGGTCTTCCCGAGCATGGCCTCGACCGGATGTCCCGTGATGCGGGTGAACGACGGGTTGAGGTACAGGAACCGGCCCTGCCCGTCGGCCTGGAAGAGGATCTCCGTCACCGCCGCCGCCACCTCATCGAGCTGGTGCACCTTGGCCGACACCAGCGCCGCCGTGCGGCGCTGCTCGGGCCGGAGCACCAGGCCCCAGAGGGCGACGAACCCCACCAGCGTGATGCCGGCGGTGTCGATGAGCCCCGCCATCCACCACGACAGGACGTGCTCGAAGTGCGGCAGGATGCTCATGATGGCCATCTCCGCCCCGAGGATCACCCCGAGGGCCAGGAGGAGGCGCCTAGGCATGGAGGCTCTCCTCCAGCGCCTGCGCGAGCGCGCCGCGGGCCTCGTCGTAGGCCTGGGTCAGGCGGGCGAGGCCGGCCTCCCCGGCCGCGGGGAACTCGGTGTCGCGTTCCTCGAGCGCGGCGCACGCCCCCGCCAGCGCCACGGCGCCCACGGTGCCGGCGCTGCCCTTCAGGGCGTGCAGCCGCTTGCGCCAGGTGGCGCGGTCGCCGGCGGGGAGCGCCGCGCGCAGCGCCGCCAGGTGATCCCGCCACTGCACCTCGAACAGCTCCAGCACCTCGGCCACGAGGCCGGGATGCTGGTCGGCCTCGATCTCGCGCAGGCCGCGCAGCACCTCGGGGTCGAGCACCGGGGCGTCGGGCACGGCCGCCGGGGCGGCCGGCAGGTCCCGGGTGCGCCCGGGGTGGTGGCGTTCCAGCATGGCGCCGAGGTCGGCGCGCATGATGGGCTTGGTGAGGTAATCGTCCATGCCCGCGGCCAGGCAACGTTCGCGATCGCCCTGCATGGCGTGGGCGGTGAGGGCCACGATCACCTGGCGCGGGGCCCCGGCCGCCTCGCGCGTGCGCTGGGCGGCGGTGGCGGCAAACCCGTCCATCACCGGCATCTGGCAGTCCATCAGCACCAGGTCGTAGCTGCGTGAGGCGAGCAGCACCACGGCCTCCTGCCCGTTCCCGGCGAGGTCGAACTCGCACCCCAGCCGCCGCAGCATGCTGCCGACTACCTTCTGGTTCACCGGCGCGTCGTCCACGAGGAGGATGTGGAGCGGCGGCTGGCCCGGCGAGCGCGCCGGGGCCGCGACCGGGGCCGGGGTCACCGGCGCGGCGGGCGGCAATACCCCGAGGGCCTCGCGCAGGTCGTGGCGGCGGACCGGGCGCATGACGGTGCGCGCGCTGGTCGGCCGGCCACCCGAGGCGTTCAGGTCGGTGATGACCACCAGCGGGATGCCGGCCGGGAGGAGGTCGCGCACGATGCGGAGTCCCTCGGCCCCGAGGTCGGCGTCCGCCACCACGGCGTCGGGGACCGGCAGCTCCCGGTCGCGGAGCCGCATCGCGGCGAGTGAGGCTCGGCGGAACGGCTCCACCACGGCGCCCTCGTGGACCAGCAACTCGGCCTGGACATCGGCCTCGAGGCCCTCGGGCGCCACATGCACCACCCGGCGGCCCACGAGCGGGAGCGGGGTGTCGGCCGGCGGCAGCGGCTGCAGCGGGAGCAGGCAGCGGAAGGTGCTCCCGGCGCCCACCTGGCTGGTGACGCCGAGGCGCCCGCCCATGAGCAGGGTCAGCTCCCGCGTGATGGCGAGGCCGAGGCCGGTGCCGCCGTACTTGCGGGTGGTGCTCGCGTCGGCCTGGGTGAACTTGCCGAAGATGTGCTCGAGCTTGTCGGCGGGGATGCCGATGCCGGTGTCGCTGACCTCGAGCTCCAGCGCCGGGCGGCCATCGAGCTCCCCGGTGCCCACGTTCACCAGCACGTGCCCGCGCTCGGTGAACTTGATGGCGTTGCCCGCCAGGTTCACGAGGACCTGGCGCCAGCGCACCGGGTCGCCGAGGACCAGCGCCGGCACCTCGGGCGCCACGCGGGTGACCAGCCGGAGCCCCCGGTCCTGCGCCCGCACGCCGAGCAGCGCCCCGACCTCCTCCACGACGTCGCGCGGGGCCAGCGGCACCGGCTCGATGCTCAGCTTGCCGGCCTCGATCTTGGAGAGGTCGAGGATGTCGTTGAGCAGCGCCAGCAGCGCGTTGGCCGACTGGTGGATAGTCTCGGCGTAGTCGCGCTGCTCGCCTGAGAGCGGGGTGTCGAGGAGGAGGCTCGCCATGCCGATGACGCCGTTCATCGGCGTCCGGAGCTCGTGGCTCATGTTGGCGAGGAACTCGCTCTTGGCGCGGTTGGCGGCCTGCGCCTCCTCGTTGGAGCGCACCAGCGCGGCGGTCCGCTCGTTGACCAGCGCCTCGAGGCCCTGGCTGTAGGCGGCCAGCTCGTGGTACAGCTCCGCGCTCTCGAGGGCGCTGGCGCAGTTGCCAAGAAGGATGGAGAGCAGCTTGGCAGTGGCGTCGGGCAGGTCCTGCAGCTCCTCGCGCGGGACCCCGACGAACATTCCGAGCACCCGCGAGCGGGTGCAGAGGGCGTGCAGCAGGACACTGCCGTCCTCCCGCCCAGCGGCCGGGACGATGACCGGCGCGTTGCGCTGCATGGCCCACGCGAACACGCCGGCCGCCACCTGCCCGTCGAGCTCCACCTGGAGCGGCGCCGCGGCCTCCGCCGGCTCGCACTCCACCAGCCGGACGCCGAGCCCGTCGGGCTCGAAGAGGAAGAAGCCGATCTGCTCGAAGGCGATCAGCCGGTGCAGCACCGGGCGCGCGGCGCCGAGCACGACGGCAGGCGTGGCCTCCCGCGTCTGCCCCGAGCGGAAGGTGCCGAGCGCCGCGACCATGTCGAGCGCGTCGAGCAGCCAGGCGGGGTCGGGGGTGCGCGCGGCGCTCATGCGGCCGCATCCAGCGCGATGACGCGCGTCGCCGCCTCGGCGTGGCGCTCGGTCTCGGCCACGATGTCCTCGAGCACGGTCACCGGGAGGGCCACCGCGTCCCACGCCGCCGTGGCGAGCGGCGGCACGCCCTGCTCGCCGCTGGTGCCGAGGCGCATGGCGTTGACGATCTGGTCGGCCACGTGGACGATGGCCGCCTCGGCGGGGAAGCGCTGCGCCCGCTCGGGGTGGTGATGGTACTGCACCGATTCGCGCAGGCTCGCCGGCAGCTTCCACATCTCCAGCAGCGCGTGCCCCACGTGAGTGTGGTCGAAGCCGAAGACCGCCTGCTCCGCCTCGTAGAGTGGGAGCCCGCTCTCGCCGGCCCGCGCGAAGGCCGTCTTGGAGTCGTCCGGCGCCTGGAGGAACATGATCGGCCGCCCGATGTCGTGCAGCAGGCCGGCCACGAAGAACCGCTCCACGTTGGGCTCGCGCCGCCGCGCGGCCAGCGCGCGCGCCGTGACGCCCACCGCCACCGAGTGCCGCCAGAACGAGGCCATGGACACCATGGTGGGCGGCACCTTGGCGAAGAGCCGGATGACGCTCGTGGCGAGGGCCAGGTCCTGCAGCTGCGCGGTGCCCACGATGCTGATGGCGTGGGTGACGGTCTCGATCTTCGACGGGAAGCCGTACATCGCGCTGTTGACCAGCTTGAGCAGCCGGGCGGTGAGGCCCGGGTCCTCGGCGATGACGCGGCCCACGTCGGCGGCGGAGCTGCGCGGGTCGCTCACCACCGACGAGAGCCGGAGGTAGACGCCCGGCAGCGAGGCGACGTTCACGACGCCCTTGAGGAGGTCGCTCGCCCTAGCCATCGACGGGGCCCCCGTGCAGGCGGTGGTACGCCAGCCGGCGCGCGCAGAGGCGCAGCAGCTCGGCGGTGAACGGGTGCGCCACGTCACCGCGGAAGCGCGGGCGAAGCTCGGCCTCGGCGAGGGCCACCTCGTCTGGGGTGGGGTCGCGCAGGTCCTGCTCGGGGCCGGCCCCCTCGCCGCGGATGCGCACCGTCTGGATGCCCCACAGCTGGAAGGCGCGCAGGTGCCGCGCGGTGAGCGCGGTCCCGGCCGGCATCAGCAGCCGGCCCTGCTGGTCGTTGATGTCCTCGGCCAGCACCATGCCCTCGGCGAGGTCGTCGACGTCCACCTGCATGCGGGGTCCCACGGCGGCGCCGTCCATGGCGGTGGAGCTCACGTCCCGGCCTGGGTCACGAAGGTGCCCAGGGCCCCGGCGGCGGTGGCCACCTCGTGGTCCAGGGCGTCGAGCACGTCGGGCGAGGGCACCTGGCCGTCGCGCCCCGCCGACTCGATGGCGTACGCGAAGGCCCCCACGCGCTGGGCGCCGATGGTGCGCGAGGCGCCCTTGAGCGCGTGCGCCGCGGCCACCACGGCCTGCGCGTCCCGCGCCAGCGCCTGGCGCCGCAGCTCCACCAGCCGCACCGGCGTCTCCTGCAGGTACCCGTCCACGAGGTCCGCGAGGAAGGCCGCGTCGCCCTCGGCGAGTTCGGTGAGGCGCGCCAGGGCCAGGGCGTCGAGCACCGGCAGGGTCGGCGTGAGGGGGGCGAGGGGCGCGCTCATGGGTCCTTCCGGCCGGGGGCCGGGGGCGAAAGGGGCAGCACCTCGAGCTGGGGCCGCAGGTGCGACTCGTAGCAGGTGGGACAGACCCCGTGGGTGAACTGCGCCGCCGTGCGGCGCGCCACGTAGTCCTCCACCTGGCTCCAGTGGTCCGACTCGTCGCGGATGCGCTTGCAGTAGGAGCAGATGGGCAGGAGCCCCTGCAGCTGGGTCACCTCGCGCTGCAGGCCGAGGATGCGCTCGGCCACGCGCATGCGGGCGTGCAGTTCCTGGCGGTCGATCGGCTTGGTGACGAAGTCGTCGGCCCCCGCCGCCATGCCGTCGAGGTAGCGGGCGCGGCCCGACAGGGCGGTGAGCAGCAGGACATAGGTGTAGCGCTCGCGCTGGGCGTCGCGGATGCGGCGGATGAGCTCGAGGCCGTCGAGCTCCGGCATCATCCAGTCGGCAACGAGGACGTCGGGCTGGTCGGCGAGGAAGCGCGCCCAGGCGGTGAGCCCGTCGGCGGCGATCTCCACCGTGTGGCCCAGCCGCTCCAGGGTGGCGCTCAGCACCCGCCGGGAGACCGGATCGTCTTCGGCCACGAGGATGCGCATCAGGCGGCTCCCGCCCGGCGCACGGCACCCGCCGCGCGATAGGCCACCGAGACCCCGGCCGGCACCCGATCCCAGCCGTCGTCCACCATGATGGTGGTCTCGGCGCTCCCAAGGAGCAGCAGCCCGTCGGGACGCAGGGCCTGGCGGGCCCGGCGCAGGATGGCGCGCTTGGTCTCGAGGTCGAAGTAGATGAGGACGTTGCGCAGGAAGATCACGTCGAACGGCGGCAGCGCCGGCCAGGGCTCCACCAGGTTCAGCTCCCGCGCGGTGACCAGCTTCCGGAGCGGCGCCTTGACCTGCCAGCTGGTGCCGTGCCGCTCGAAGTACTTCACCAGGAAGGCCGCGGGCAGCCCGCGGTTCACCTCCAGCTGGCCGTAGCTGCCGGCGGCGGTGCGGGCCACCATCTCGCGCGACAGGTCGCTGGCGAAGATGCTCACGTCCCACGCCCCGAGCTCGGGGAAGTGCTCCGTCAGCAGCATGGCCAGGCTGTAGGCCTCCTGCCCGGTGGAGCAGGCGTTGCTCCAGAACCGCAGCCGGCGCTCGGGGCGGCGCGCCGCGACGAGGTCGGGCAGGAAGCGCGTGCGGAGGGCCTCGAACGGGTGGTGGTCGCGGAAGAAACTGGTCTCGTTGGTGGTCATGGCCTCGACCACCCGGCGCTCGAGCTCGCCCCGCGGTTCCCGGCGGAGCCTGGCCACCAGCTCCACGGGCGAGGCGAATCCCCCGCCCCGCAGGATCGGCAGCAGCCGGCTCTCCACGAGATATTCCTTCCCCGGCTCCAGCACGATGGCGGAGCGCTCGCGGATCAGGGCCCGCAGGAAGTCGAACTCGGCCTGGCCGATCATCGCGTCACCGTCCCAGCGCCGGGCCGGCCACCGGCATGCGGAGCGGCAGCCGGCCCACGAGGGCCCGCTCCGCCAGCTCCGGCGCGATGCGCGCGAGCGGCAGCACCAGGTCCGCCTGACCGTTCTGGACCAGGGCGCCGGGCATCCCCCACACCACGGAGGTGGCCTCGTCCTGGGCGATCATGACGCCACCGGCGCGCCGGATCTCGCTGGCGCCGCGGAGCCCGTCGTACCCCATGCCCGTCAGCACCACGCCGAGCACCCGCTCGCCGTAGCACTGGGCCACGGAGCGGAAGAGCGGGTCCACGGCCGGGCGGCAGGAGTTCTCGGGCGGGTCCTGGTTGAGCACCACGCGGACGCCCTCGGCGTCCTTGCGGAGGACCATGTGGAAATTCCCCGGCGCCACCCAGACGGTGCCCGGGACGAGGCGCGCGCCCTCCTCCGCTTCCCTGACCGTGAGCTGGGAGGCGGCGCTCAGGCGGTCGGCCAGGAAGCGGGTGAAGACCGGCGGCATGTGCTGCACGATCACGATGGGCAC
>JBGAOL010000170.1:0-8250 GCA_044221825.1 Gemmatimonadales bacterium | reverse complement strand
GTGCCGAGCCCAGCCGCGCCCCGGAACGGAACAGCCCAACCGGCGGACGGCCCCCGGGGCCGAGCCCAGCCGGGCACCGGAGACCCGGCAGCCGTCTGACCAGCCGCGCGATCGCGCCGAGCCGCCCCGCGACCAGGGTCCGCGCGACACCCGGCCCGAGCAGGGCTCGCCCCGCCGGCGCCCGTCCAACGACGGGAGCCCGAGGTGACTGCGGGACACCGAGACGTCGCCGCCGGAGCGCGGCAGGGCCGACGCTCCCACCCGCCGCGGGAGCGAGGCGCCCTCGGCGCAACCCGAGCGCAGCGGGCCCCGGGAGCAGGGGGAACCCGTGAGGCGCCGCGGAGCGAGCCCCGGCAGGCGCCTGAACGGCGTGGCGGGAGCGACAGCCAGCCCCGGGTGAAGCAGTCCCCACCCGAGCGCTCGGCCCCGCGTGCCGAACCGCAACGCAGCCAGCCACCCCGCAGCACCGGGAGCCCGGAGCTTCGCCGGCGGCGGCCCAATACCTGAACCCGCAGGAAACCAGACCGGCGCCCGTCCGCGCCCGTGCGGACGGGCGCTATCTTCCCGGCCGCTCCACCCACTCACCCCCTCACCCTGGATTCCTGATGCATCGGACTTCCCCGGCCGTCTTCGTGCTGGCGACCCTGGCGGCCTGCCGCTGGCGCAGACCAGGACGACCGGGCGCGACGACACCATCACCCAGGCGGACGTGGCGCGCAGCGCGCACCATCACCCAGGCGGACGTGGCCCGCCGGATCAACATCATCGCGCACGACTCCATGCAGGGCCGGGACACGCCGAGCCGTGGCCTGGACCTGACCGCGCAGTACGTGGCCGACGAGTTCAAGCGTTTCGGCCTGCGGCCGGCCGGCGAGGACGGCACCTGGTTCCAGCGCTACGCGATCAGCAAGCGGCGGATCGACGTGGCCAAGTCGCACGTCGGGTTCATGGGCAACGGGGTGCACGCCCACGCGGGGCTCGACAAGGATGCGCGCTTCATGTTCGGCGCGGTGCCGGCCGAGGAAGTCCACGCGCCGGCGTTCCTGCTGGGCGGGCCGCTGACGGCGGAGGCGCTCGCTGGCCTCGACCTGCACGGCAAGGTGGCACTGGTGGTGATGGACTTCAGCAAGCCGATCCCGCCGGCCTTCAACCAGCTGCTCGGCCAGTTCCGGGATCTCGGGGCGGAGGGCGTGCTGGTGCTTTCCAACCGCGACTCGGCGCAGTTCGCCCAGCGCATGCGGATGCAGTCGCAAGTGCGGGTGGCGGTGGGCACCAGCGACGGGATCCCGATGGTGGAGGCGCACGAGCGGGCCTTCGCCGAGGCGCTGCCCAAGTTCGGGCTCAACCTGACGGAGATCCGGGCCAGCACCACGCCGGTGGCGCGCGAGGTGCCCGGGCTGACGATCGGGATCGGGCTCAAGGAGGAAGTGCTCGAGTCCACCACCGCGCCGAACACCATCGGCATGATCGAGGGCAGCGACCCGAAGCTCAAGAACGAGTACGTGATCTTTACGGCCCACATGGACCACGTGGGCGTGGCGGGCCCCAACGGCACCGGCGGCTGCCGCGCGGTGGGGGCCGACTCCATCTGCAACGGCGCCGATGATGATGGCTCCGGCACCGTGGGCATCATCGAACTGGCTGAGGCGTACAGCAAGCTGCGGGTGAAGCCCAAGCGCTCGGTGCTGTTCATGACGGTGAGCGGCGAGGAGAAGGGGCTCTGGGGCAGCAACTACTTCAGCAATCACCCCACCGTCCCGCTGGCCCAGATCGTGGCCGACATCAACATGGACATGATCGGCCGCAACTGGCCGGACACGATCGTGGTGATCGGCAAGGAGCACTCGGACCTGGGCGCCACGCTCGAGCGGGTGAACGCGGCGCATCCCGAGCTCGGCATGGCCGCCATCGACGACCGGTGGCCCGAGGAACGGTTCTACTTCCGCTCGGACCACTTCAATTTTGCCCGCAAGGGCGTGCCGGTCCTCTTCTTCTTCAACGGCGTGCACCCGGACTACCACCAGGTGAGCGACTCGCCGGACAAGCTGAACGCCGAGAAGGAGGCGCGGATCATCCAGCTGGTGTTCTACCTCGGGCTCGAGGTGGCCAACGCGCCCAACCGGCCGCAGTGGAAGCCGGACAGCTACAAGCAGATCGTGGAGCCGGCCACCTGATGAGCACCCTGGCGGAGTTCCAGGACTTCCGGAGCCGGATGAACGACCTCATCCTCGGCGCCGGGAACCTGACGATCAACCGGTTCTTTGCGCTGGACCACCGGTGCTATGAGCCGGGGGCGCTCGGGACCAAGACCAAGGAGATGCTGGGCCTGGTCTCGAGCCTGGTGCTCCGTTGCGACGACTGCGTCACCTACCACGTGGTGCGATGCCACGAGGAGGGGGTCACCAAGGAGGAGTTCCTGGAGATCTTCTCCGTGGGGCTCGTGGTGGGAGGAAGCATCGTGATCCCGCACCTCCGCCGGGCCATGGCGCGGCTCGAGGAGCTCGAGGCGGCGCGAGCGCAGGGCTGAGCTCGGCGCTGCGAGGGTTCACCGCAGAGGCGCGGAGACGCAGAGGGCCGCGGAGGAACTGCTCGCGAAACGCGGGGCTCGTCTCAGGACGAGCCCCGCGTTGTTGTGGTGGGTGGCCGTTCAAGTCCGGCACCGTTCCCCACCCGTGCTGCCAGACCACCCTCAATTCCCGGCACTCACCCCGAGAGGTGCTCCCCACTCCGGGCGCAGGCCCTCCGCGGCCCTCTGCGCCTCCGTGTCTCTGCGGTGAACAACGCGCGCCGCGCCCCCGAGACGGCTGCGATTGGCGGCCCGCCTAGGCGAGTCGCTAGCTTACGCCCCATGCTGCCCATCGCCCTCGCCCAGTTCCGGCCCGACAAGGGGGAATACGCCACCAATCTGGCGCGGATGGGGGAGGTGTTCCGGGAGGTGGCCGGCTGGGCGGAGCCGCCCGCGCTGGTCATCGCGCCGGAGTCGGCGCTCACCGGCTACTTCCTGGAAGGCGGCGTGCAGGAGCTGGCGCTGCCGGCCGAGCAGCTCTTCGAGGACCTGGGCCGGGTCCACAAGGAAAGCGGCGCGCCCCCGCTCGACATCGCCATCGGCTTCTACGAAGTCTGGCGCAACCACCTCCACAACTCCGCGCTCTACGCCACCCTCGGCGGCCCCGCCGCCGGGATCCGGCACGTGCACCGCAAGGTGTTCCTGCCCACCTACGGCGTCTTCGACGAGGAACGCTTCGTGGAGCCGGGCCGGAGCGTGCAGGCATTCGAGACCTCGTGGGGCCGCGCGGCGATGCTGGTGTGTGAGGATGCCTGGCATTCGCTGGCGCCCACGCTCGCGGCGCTCGACGGCGCGCAACTGATCATCGTGCCGAGCGCCACGCCCGCCCGCGGCCTCCAGCCCCGCGCGGGCGAGTCGCGCCCCGCCAACCTCGACCGCTGGGACCGCCTGGCCCAGGGCATCGCCGAGGAGCACGGGGTGTACGTGGTGGTCTGCCACCTGGTGGGCTTCGAGGGCGGCAAGGGCTTTGCCGGCGGCTCGGTGGTGGCCGGGCCGCGCGGCGCGCTCCTGGCGCACGCGCCGCTCTTCACCCCCGCCACCGTGCCGGTGACGCTCGACTTCGACGAGATCACCCGTGCCCGCGCCCAGGCGCCGCTGCTCTCCGATCTCCAGCTCCGGCTCCCGCACCTGCTCGAAAGCCTGAAGCAGCCGGGCACAAGCAACGGCGCCACCGAGCCGCCCGCCGGCACCGTGCGGGTCCGTCGCACCGCGCCCCCGGCACCGCTCGTGAGGGACGCCGATCCCCTCGCCATTGATCCCGAGCTCACCCGCCGCTGGCTGGTGGAGTTCATCCGCGACGAGATCCAGCGCCGCCGCAAGTTCACGAAGGTGGTCCTCGGCCTCTCGGGCGGCGTGGACAGCGCGCTCGTGGCCTTCCTGGCCGCCGAGGCGCTCGGCGCGGGGAACGTGACGGCGGTGCGGATGCCCTACCGCACCTCGAGCCCGGAAAGCCTGGCGCACGCGCAGCTCGTCATCGACCAGCTCGGCATCCCCGCGCGCACCGTGGACATCTCGGCGGGCGTGGATGGCATCGTCGGCGCCATCGGCGGTGACCCCTCGCCCGCGCGGAAGGGGAACGTGATGGCGCGCATGCGCATGATCACGCTCTTCGACCTCTCCGCCGAGCTCGGCGCGCTGCCGCTCGGCACCGGCAACAAGACCGAACGCCTCTTCGGCTACTTCACCTGGCACGCCGACGACTCGCCGCCCGTGAACCCCATCGGCGACCTCTTCAAGAGCCAGGTCTGGGCCCTGGCCCGACACCTCGGCGTCCCCGAGATCATCGTCACCAAGCCGGCCAGCGCCGACCTCATCCGCGGCCAGACCGACGAGGGCGACTTCGGCATCTCCTATCCCCGCGCCGACGTCATCCTGCACTGGCTGCTGCAGGGCTACCGGAGCCCCGAGATCCAGGCCCGCGGCTTCACCGCCGACGAGGTGGCGCTGGTGGAGCGGCGCCTCGAGGGCACCCACTGGAAGCGGCGGCTCCCCACGGTGGCCATGCTGTCGCAGACCGCCATCGGCGAGTACTACCTCCGCCCCGTGGACTACTAGGCGCGCCGCGCGCGCCCTCCCGCCATGACCGCCGATTCCCACCCGATGTCCTTCTCGCGCGCCGAGCTCACCCAGCTCGTGATGCCGCACATGCAGAACGCCCTCGGCGACCTCTTCGGCGGCCACCTGCTGGCGCTGGTGGACCAGGCGGCGGCGGTGGCGGCCATGCGGCATGCCGGCGGCCCGGCGGTGACCGCCAGCTTCGACCGCGTGGACTTCCGCGAGCGGATTCCCGTCGGCTACCTCGTCACCTGCGTGGCGCGGGTGGACTTCGTGGGCAACAGCTCCATGGACGTCTCGGTGGAGGTCTTCGCGGAGCACGTGCCCACGGGCGAGCGGAGGCACACCCACACCGCGCACGTGGTGTTCGTGGCCATCGACGAGGCGGGAAAGCCGCGCCGCGTGCCGCGCCTGGTGCCGGAGACGCCCGAGGAGCACGAGCGCTTCGAGCGGGCGCGCCGCCACCGCGAGTCGCGCGGCAAGTGACCGGCCTGCCGGTCCCCGCGGAGGGCGCCGCGCCGGGTGTCGTCCTGGTCTGCGGCGGCGGTGGCGCCAAGGCCGCGGCGCACGTCGGCGCCATGCGCGCGCTCGAGGAGCAGGGGATCCGGCCCACCCACTTCGTCGGCACCTCGATGGGGGCCGTCTTCGCGGCGATGTTCGCGGCGGGAATCTCGGCGCCGGACGCGCTGGAGCGGGTGGCCGGCGTGGGCGACGGCGAGATCGTGAAGGCCGAGCCGTTTGCGCTGCTCAGGGGACTCTGGGCGCGCTCGCTGCTCAAGGCGGAGCCGTTCAAGGCCGCGCTGGCCCGGCTGGTGCCGGCCACCCGCTTCGAGGCGCTGGCGTCGCCGCTCACCGTCACCAGCACCGAGCTCGAGAGCGGCGCCCTGACGCTCTTCGGCGCCGGCGGCCGGAGCGTGCCGCTCCTCGATGCGCTCTACGCCACATGCGCGCTGCCGCTTTTCCTTCCGCCGGCCGTGATCGGCGGCAAGCGGTACGGCGACGGCGGCCTCCGTGCCGTGCTGCCGCTCGAGCCGGCCACCCTCCTCCCGGCCACCCTCGTGGTGGCGGTGGACGTGGGCCCGGGCTTCGACGAGCCGCCGGGCGCCAGCGGGCCCGGCCTGCCCCCCGTGGTGGAGGCGCACAACGAGGCCTCCGGGATCCTCATGGCGGGGCAGACGGCGCTGGCCCTGGCGCTCTGGCGGGCCAGCGCTCACCGGCCGCGCCTCCTCTATGTGCGTCCCCGGGTGGAGAAGGGGGCCACCTTCCGGGTGGACCAGGTCCGCCGCTACGTGGAGGAGGGGTTTGCCGCCACCCGCGCGGCGCTCATGGGCTTGAATTCGGGGGAGCCTTGAGCAGATTGCTCCGGACAGCCAGACCGCCCCGCCCGCGATTCCTTCACCGTCTCACCGGTTCGCCCGATGAAAGCCTCTGACGCGATGGTCCCGAACCCCTTCGTCGCGGTGGCCAACGCCTCCGCCGCCGAAGTGGCCATCATGTTCCGCACCCGGAACATCTCCGTGGTGCCCGTGGTGGACGACCACCGCACCCGCCGCTTCCTCGGCGTCCTCTCCGACCGCGACCTCGTCACCCGCTGCCTGGCCGTGGGCCAGGAGCCGGGGACCACGCGCTCGGACACCATCATGCGCACCGACAGCTGCGTGGTGGGCCCCGACACCGAGCTCGACGGCTTCCAGCTCTACATGAACCAGGACCCCAACGACACCCACCTCCGCGCCACCATCACCGTGGTGGACTCGGAGCACCGGGTCATCGGGTTCATCAGCCACCCGGAGCAGGTGGCCGGGCTCAAGCTCATCTGGCGCTGAGCGCGTGATCCCGCCCCGCATCTTCACCCTGCGCGAGGCCGAGGCGACGCTGCCGCTGGTCCGGCGCATCGTCACCGACCTGCGCCGCGCCCACCCGCGCTGGCAGGAGCTGGTGACGCGCTACGAGGTGCTGACGGGGCCGCTCACCGCCAATGACCAGGAGCCGCCCGAGCTCATCGCCGTCCGTGAGGCCATCACCCGGGAAGCCGAGATCATCAACGGCTACCTGCAGGAGCTCGAGGCGCTCGGCGTCCACTTCAAGGGCTTCGAGCTGGGCCTGGTGGACTTCTACGCCCTCCGCGACGACCACCTCGTCTTCCTCTGCTGGAAGCCGGACGAGGAGCACATCACCCACTGGCACGAGGTGGACGCCGGCTTCGCCGGCCGCCAGCCGGTGGACCAAGGCATGTTCATCACCACGGTATCCTGATGACCCTCTGGTATCTCGCCCACATCCTCGGCTTCACCCTCTGGCTCGGCGGCGGGCTCGCCGGCATGGCCATCGGCATCAAGGGGAAGAAGGAGGAGCGGAGCGCGCAGGCGCTCATCGTCCGGCAGCTCGGCTTCATCCACCAGATCCTGCTGCTGCCCGGCATCGTGCTCACCATCGCCTCCGGCGCGGTGCTCACCATGCCCGCCATGCGCCAGCCGAGCCCGAGCGCGTGGCTCTACGTCATGCAGCTCGGCGGCGTCATCGCCGCCATCCTCGTGATCTTCGTGTCGATCCCCACGCTGGGCCGGCTGCAGCGCGTCTCCCCGCTCGGCGAGACGGCCCCGCGCTTCGATGCGCTGCGGAAGCGGCAGTCGGTGTCGGGGATGATCGCCGGGAACCTGGGGCTGCTGGCGCTGCTTGCCGGGGTGCTCACCAAGTACTGAGCGGACTCCACCGCCCCGCATGTGTTGCGTGCGCCCTTCCCCCGGGGAGGGCGCACGGCGTTTCCGGGACCGGCTAGCCGCGCAACATCCAGAACAGGGTCCAGTACCCCGCGACAAGCGCCGCCGCCGCCATCACCAGCACGAACAGCCCCCGCTCGAGCCACGACGCCGCCTCCCACGCCCGCCGCCCATGCGCCAGGAACGCGCGCAGCCCAACCTCCCCGCGATCCAGCAGCGTCGCCACCCGCTCCGACTGGCGCGCGATGAGCCCGCCGCCGACGGCGATGATCAGGAAGCCCGGGCCCGGCGCCGGCAGTGCCACGAGGCCGAGCACCACGATCACTACGCCGAGCACCATGAGCAGATGGTCCGTGGCGCGCCCCTTCTTCCCCCGGCTCGCCGCCCGGTGATAGGCGCGAAACCGCTCGCCCGGCGGTGAGTGCTTCAGGATCTCCAGGCCGCCCCGTTCGTCCTGCGCCATGGCCCTCCCCCTTTCCTCCTCCGGGACGGCCGTGGCGCGGGAAGCGACACTACCCCCCGGGCCCCGTGTCGCCGAGCGCAGCATCGGGCGTCCCTTTCGCACCACCAAGGAGGTAGCCATGACTGCACCCGCCTCCCCCTCCCCCTGGCGCGCCAACGGGACCATGCTGATGCTGTTCCTCGGCGTCCCGGTGATCTGGGCGCTGCACCTGCTCGTCAGCCTCTACATCCTGGGCGCCGGCTGCGGCGGCACCCTCGAGCGGCCCCGGCTCTGGCTGGGCGCGCTCACGGTCGCCGCGCTCCTCGCCGCCGTCCGGGTGGGGCACCGTGCCTGGGCGGAGGCGCGCGCGCTGACCCTCGACGATCGCCCCGCCGCCCTGGAGCCGGACCTGCCCACCGTGGGCCCAGGCGATGGGCGCTTCCTCACCCGGGTCGGCGGCGGCATCG
>JBGAOL010000169.1:0-8080 GCA_044221825.1 Gemmatimonadales bacterium | reverse complement strand
AGGATCGTGCACGGTGTCCAGGATCGAGTCGGCGGGTATAGCTCCGCCGCCACGGCTGACGTGCGGAGCTGAGCGCCGGCGTCGAGCAACCAGCCCTTGGCCGGCGAGCCGAGCCGGTACCGCAAGTTCCTCGTACAGCGGCATGCACTCGGCCAGCACCGGCTCGAGCTCCGGCGGCACCGCGCGCGGGCGCGGGGTGTACTTCTCGAAGCCGGTGGACCGCTCCACCGCCTCGTACCAGTACTTGGCCCAGACGCCGTCTGTGGCGCGGCGGCCCGGGGGCCAGGACAGCATCCGCTCGTCGAACGGCACCCCCACCTCGGCGCAGAAGCGCGCGAGCACCCCGCGCGGGTCCTGGAGCACGTCCTCGGTGTCGAGCACCGGCAGCGTCACCCCGGTGCGGGCCCGCACCGCCTCGAACAGCTCCAGCTGCTGCGGCAGTCCCGTGTCCCGGAGCACCGGCAGCCCCATCTTGGCCGCCAGGCTCGGCAGCATCTCCGCCGGGTGGCGGATGAGGAAGGCGTTGGTGAGCTGGAAAAACCGAGAGCGCGGAAGTCAACAGCCAGTGGTGGGACATAAAGCTTGGTACTGGATGGGCGCCCCTCCGGATGGGGTGGAGCCGTGCCACCACCTTTTCCCAGTCGTTCTCCTGGCTGGCGATCACCTCGTCCACGCCGGGGTGGGCCACCGTCACCTGGGTGAGGTAGTGGGCGTAGAGCGGCTCGTCCACCACCCAGCTGTCGGGGCGGTTCTCCCAGGCCCGCATCATGGCGGTGGAGATGTTCCGGGGGCCGCTCCACATGGCGATCCGGGTGGCCCCCCGGCCTGCATCAATATTCACGCTTGAGCCCCCCTCCGTCGGGGTTTAGGTTGCCGCTCTCCAGTCACCGCCCAGGATCGTCCGCCATGATGCGTCACAGTCTCCTCTGGCTCTCCGAGCAGAAGCAGGTCTTCCGCTTTGTCCGCGGGAATCCGCTGGCCCGGAAGTTTGCCCACCGGTTCGTGGCGGGGGAGACCATCGACTCGGCGGTGCAGGCCGCGAAGGACCTGAACGGCCGGAAGATCACCGCCACCCTGGACCTGCTGGGCGAGCATCACCGAGGCCGCCCAGGCCGCCGCCGCCCGGGACACCTACCTGCAGATGCTCGACGCCATCGCCAAGGCCGGCGTCCAGAGCAACGTGTCGGTGAAGCTCACCCAGATGGGCTGCGACATCGGCGAGGATCTCTGCCTCGCCAATATGACGGCCATCCTCGACAAGGCCAAGGCGCACGGCTCCTTCGTCCGCCTGGACATGGAGAGCTCGGCCTACACCCAGCGCACGCTGGACTTCTTCTACCAGAAGCTCCATCCCACCTACGGCAACACCGTGGGCGTGGTGATCCAGTCCGCGCTCCGCCGCTCCGCCGCCGACGTGGACCTGCTCATCGAGAAGGGCGTCCGCGTCCGCCTCTGCAAGGGTGCCTACCTCGAGCCGGCCGACGTGGCCTTCCCCGACAAGGCCGACGTGGACAAGAACTACGTCATGCTCATGGAGCGCTGATGGAGAGCGGGCACTACCTGGGCTCGCCACCCACAAGGCCGACCATGGAGCGATGGAGCCAACTACCCAGGCCTCGAGCGGGCCAAGCGCCAAGGCCTTCGCGGCGCAGCAGAAGATCGACCCGGCGCGCTTCGAGTTCCAGATGCTCTACGGCGTCCGGCGGGACCTGCAGGACCAACTGCGCACCGGCGGCTTCAACATGCGGGTCTACGTGCCCTTCGGCACCCAGTGGTACCCCTACCTCATGCGCCGGCTCGCCGAGCGCCCCGCCAACATCGCCTTCATCATGGGGAACGTGGTGAAGGAGGCGGTGGGCCGCTAGGCCGCATGGACGACCTCACGCTCGGCGGCTACATGGCGCACCACGACCGCGCCGCCGCCTTCACCGGCAGCGACGGCCGGCCGTACAGCGTGGGGCTCTACGTGGAGGAGGAGGCTGATGAGCGGGGCCGCTTCGCGGCCTCGCTCATCTTCGTCTGCTGGGCCGAGAGCGGGGAGCGCCCAGTGGGGCACGTGGAATCGCCGGTCCTCTTCTGGGCCCAGACGCCCGAGGCGGCCCAGGCGCGCCTCGAGGCGTTGTCGCTCTACGACGTGAAGGCCGAGCTCGACCGGGCCATCGCCGAGGCGCCCGGCCCATGGTGAGCGGCACCATCCTCGAGCGCGACGGCAGCGTGTACCGCATCCTCACCGCGGACGGTGAGGTGCGCGCCGTGCTCCGCGGCAAGATGAAGCGCGACATGCCCAAGCTCGTCGTGGGCGACCGGGTCCAGCTGGACGCGGGCGACGCCGCCGGCACGCTGGGCATCGCCGCCGTCGAGGAGAGGAAGAGCCTGCTCGCCCGCCGGGTGCCCGAGGGGCGGGGCCACCGCCCGGTGGTGGCCAACCCCGACCAGGTCATCGTGGTCACCGCCACCCGGGATCCCGAGCCCATTCCCCAGCTGGTGGACCGCCTCCTCGTGGTGGCCGAGGCCAACCAGATCCCGGCGCGCGTGGTCCTCAACAAGGTGGACCTGGCGGCAGGAGTGGAGCTGGCGGAGCGGCTGCGGCGCGCCGGCTACCCGGTGCACTGCACCAGCGTGAAGACGGGCGCGGGGCTCGAGGAGCTCCGCGCGGCGCTGCTGGGGCAGGAGAGCGTGGTGACGGGGCCGAGCGGGGCGGGGAAGTCGAGCCTGCTGAATGCGCTGGAGCCGGGCCTCCGGCTCCGCGTGGGCGAGATCAGCGAGAAGGTCCGCCGCGGCACCCACACCACCACCGGCGCCGTCATGGTGCCGCTCGGCGGCGGCGGCTTCATCGTGGACACGCCGGGCTTCAGCGAGGTGGGGCTCTGGGGCCTCGAGCCCGTGGAGCTGGCGCACTGCTTCCCCGAGTTCCGCCCGCTGGCGGAATTCCGCCGCTTCCCGACTGCAGCCACGCACGAGCCGGGCTGCGCGGGTGCTCGCCGCCTCGGCGGCACCGTCTCCCCCGGATCGCCACGCCAGCTACAAGGCGCTCCTCGCCGAGCTGGCGGAGATGCCGGCCGACTGGGAGTAGCGCGCTCCCGCCCCCCCTCGGCGGCCGGCCACCCGCGCCAGGGCCGCCTTCACCTCGTCCACCCGCGGCTGCATCGCCGGGTCGGCCTTGTCCCACCACTTGAGGAACGTCGTGTAGGCGTCGGCCGCTGCCCCGGTGGCCGGCGGCCTCCTGCGCGCGTCCCAGCGCGTACGCGGCGAGCGGGGGCGACGCCGACATCGGTGGTGAAGGCGTGCCGGAGCATCCGGATGCCGGCCGGTCGGGTGGCGGGGCGGAGTGCCATCGCGGTGGCCATCTGCAGTCGGAGCGGGCTCGTCATGAAGCTGTTCCAGCCGGCGCCCACCTCCTCCAGCGCGGCCTGCATGGTGGAGATGCCGCCGGTGGTGTCGCCGGCCTGGAGGGCCAGCGAGCCCTTGGTGGCCCGCAGCATCGCGTAGGCCTTGTCCGGCATCTTGGGGTCGGGGTGGCTCAGCAGGCTGTCCAGGAGCCGGGTGGCCTCGGCGCGTTCGCCGCGGTTGGCCAGGAGCAGCACGTCGTAGAACCCCCGGAACGGATTGGTCCGCGGCGCCTTCGCCATCCCGGCGAGTCCGGCCGCCGCGAAGCCTGCGGGAGCGTACCCGTAGAGGTGGGGAAACAGCATCATGCCGAATGCCTGGTCCCGGTTGAGGCCACTGGCGTTGACGCTGTCGAAGAGGGCGCTCGTTTCCTGGAGCCGGCCCATGCTGGCCAGCAGGATGCCCCGGCCTGCCAGGTACTGGCCGAGGCCCAGCCCGCTCTGCTCGATGAAGGGCCGCAGCCGGTCGAAGCGGGCGAGGGCGCTGTCACTACTGGTGACGCCGTGGGTGATACTGGACTGCGCGGCCCCGACGCTCGCGGCGTAGCGGAGCATCGCCCTCGAGGTGGCCGAGTCCACGATGCCGTCACCGAACACCAGCCGGCCGGCGCCGGTATACGCCTGCAGCTCCACCGGGTTCTCCGAGTGGCCGAGCACGCGGAGGTAGGCGTCGTAACGGCGCTGGTCGTGGGTGGCGAGGGCCAGCTCGGAGGGGTGGATGGCGGCCGGGGTGAGGGTCGAGTCGCGCGCCAGCACGCTGTCGAACGGTGCGCGCATCTCGTCCACGGTGTAGCCCACCAGCTGGCGGGTGTGGTACATCGTCTCGCCGAGCAGGAACCAGCCATCCACGTCATCGGGGTAGAGCCGCACGTAGGCGCGCGCCGAGTCGGTGGCGGCGAGCTTCTGGTGCTCGAAGAGGTTGTAGGCCACCACCAGCGCCCGCTCGCGCGGCGGCAGCCGGTCGGCGAAGCGGAGCGCCGCATCGATGGCCGCCACGCCCGCCGCCACGCCGAGCCCGCCCGACCAGCCCACCGTGGCCGCCAGCCGGTAGTGGGCCAGCGCAAAGGTGGAGTCCTGCGCGATGGCCCGCTGGAACGCCGCCGCGGCCGAGTCCCAGGTGGCCTTCCGGTAATATTGCTCGCCCACCAGGTACTCGCGCATCGCGGCGAGGGAGGTGGTGGTGAGCCCGGTGACGCGGAGCGAGGGGACCGGCTCCTTGGAGCGCCAGATGTCGCGCACCAGCGACAGGCTCAGCTGGTCCACCAGCTGAAGCACCGAGTCGGCGGCGCCATCCACCTGCGCGCCGGCCAGGCGGGTGCCCTCCGGGCCGTAGAGGTCGGCCGAGACCCGCACCCGGTTGCCGGCGGCCACGATGCTCCCCATCACCACCGAGTTGGCCTTGAGTGCGCCGGCAAAGCGGAGCGCGCCCTCCACGTCGGCGGGGGCGCCTTCCTTCTTGAGCGCGGGCCAGCACGCGCGCGGCTCCACCGCGCGGATGCCGCCCACGGCGTTCAGGTTGGTGGTGAGGAGGTCCACCATCCCCTCGCCCAGCACGTCGACGCCGGGGCCGGTGGCGTTGAACGGCAGCACCACCATGGACTCGGCGCCGCGCACCACGCTGCCGCCGCGCGGCAGGAACGCGAACACCGCCAGCGCGATGGCCGCCACCGCGAGGGGCAGCCCCACCACGAGCCGCCGGAGCCGGGTGCGCTCCGCCACGGCACCGCTGCCGCCGCCGGCCGCGCGCTCGAGCGCGGCGGCGAAGTCGGTGACGGTGGCGTAGCGGTCCTTTGGATCGGCCGCGAGTGCCCGGGTCACCGGCGCATCCGCCTCGGCGGGCGTGGTGCGGGCCACCTTGCTGAGCCTGGGCCTGGGGCCCGAGAGGCTCTTGGTGAGCACCGCCTGCATGGTGGGCGCCGCGAAGGGGGCGGCGCCGGTCACCATCTCGTAGAACACGCAGGCGAGCGAGTACTGGTCGCTCCGCTCGTCGATGTCGCTGGCGGTGGCCTGCTCGGGGCTCATGTAGGCCGGCGTCCCGATGGCAAAGCCGAGCCCCGTCATGGAGCCCTCGCTCGCGGCGCGGAGCGCGCGCGCGATGCCGAAGTCCGCCACCACGGCGACGCCGTTGGAGAGCAGGACGTTCTCGGGCTTGATGTCGCGGTGGATGATGCCCTGCTGGTGGGCGTAGGCCAGCGCGCTCGCCATCTGCCGGAGCAGGGCGACGGCTTCCTCGAAGGGGATCTTGCCGTCGCGCGTGAGCCGGTCGCGGAGCGACTCGCCGGTGATGAACGGCATCACGTAGTAGAGCACCCCGCCCGCGTCGCCCGAGTCGTAGAGCGGCACGATGTGCGGGTGCTGCAGCCGGGCCGAGACCTCGATCTCGCGCAGGAAGCGGTCGCCGCCGATGGTGGCGGCGAGCTCGGGCCGGAGCACCTTGATGGCCACCTGGCGGTTGTGCTTGCGGTCGGTGGCGCCGTACACCGTGGCCATGCCGCCCTGGCCCACCTGGCGGTCGATGGTGTAGCGCTCGCCCAGGGCGGCGCGCAGGCGTTCCAGTATCGTGTCGCTCACCCGGTTCCCTCCGGTTTCCGCGTCCAGCGGTCCGCGTCC
Source organism: Gemmatimonadales bacterium (assembly GCA_044221825.1). Taxonomy (GTDB): domain Bacteria; phylum Gemmatimonadota; class Gemmatimonadetes; order Gemmatimonadales; family GWC2-71-9; genus JADJOM01. Next base: position 2,084 of record JBGAOL010000169.1, on the reverse strand, counting down.
CGCTTCTCCACCTTGGCCATCATGCGGTCGAAGGCCTGCTCGAGGTCGATCCCCTCGCGGTTGGCCATGCAGACGAGGACGAAGAGGATGTCGGCCATCTCCATGGCCATGTCCCCGTCGGCTTCATCCTTCTTCTTGGTCTTCTGCCCGAAGCGGTGGTTCACCTCGCGCGCCAGCTCGCCCACCTCCTCCGAGAGGCGGCAGAGGTTGGTGAGGGGGTGGAAATAGCCCTCCTCGAACTGCGCGATCCACCCGTCCACCCGCGCCTGGCATTCGCGTAACGACATTCGATCTCGTAGGCGCGGCCTCTAGGCCGCGCGTTCGAAAGGGGAAGGGATAATTACGAAAGCGCGCGAAGGTACGCCTTCATGAACGCCCCGAGGTCCGCCGGCGTGCGCGACGAGATCAGGTTGCCGTCCACCACCACCGGCTCGTCGCTCCAGATCAGGCCGGCGTTCTCGAGGTCGTCGCGGATGGCGCCCACCGAGGTGCCGCGGCGGCCCTTCACGATCCCCGCCGAGATCGGCACCCAGCCGGCATGGCAGATGAAGCCGATGGGCTTGCCGTCCTCGAAGAACTCGCGCGTCAGCTCCAGCACCTTGGCCGAGCGCCGCAGGATGTCGGGCGCGTAGCCGCCGGGGATGATGAGGCCATCGAAGTCGGCGGTGTCCATGTCGTCCACGTGGGCGTCCACCGTCACCGGGTAGCTGCCGCGCTTGCCGGTGTAGCTCCGCTCGCCGAGGCCCGCCACCACCGTGCGGACCCCCTCCTCTTCCAGCCGGATCTTGGGATACCAGAGCTCCAGCTCCTCGTAGTACGGAGCCGCGAAGATCAGGACCCGCTTGCTCGCGAGTGCCATGGTGCTGTCCTTGGGGAAAAGGCTACTGCGCCCGGCCTTCCTGGAACCACCGCGTGATGCGCCGCAGCACCCACCGGGGGGAGATGCGGATGGCCTGGAGCAGCAGCTTGTTGGGGAGTCCCGGGACCACCACCGCCGTTCCGCGCTTCATCCCCCGCCACCCGGCGATCGCCACCGGCTCCACCTCCATGACCGTGGGCGAGCTGAACAGGTTGGACTGTCCCACCCCGGCCACTTGGGCAAAGCCGGTGCGGGTGGGGCCCGGGCAGAGCGCCGTCACCGTGATGCCGGTGCCCTCGAGTTCGTTGCCGATGGCCTCGGAGAAGGAGATCACGTACGCCTTGGTGGCGTAGTACACCGCCATGAGCGGGCCCGGCGCAAAGCCTGCCGTGCTCGCCACGTTGAGGATGCGGCCCTTCCGCTGCGTCACCATGGGCGGCAGCAGCAGGCGGGTGAGCGCCGTGAGCGCGGTGACGTTCACCTGGATCATGGCCAGCTGCCGCTCCAGGTCGGCCCGGCCGAAGAGGCCCCAGTCGCCGAAGCCGGCGTTGTTCACCAGTACATCCACGCCGGTGATGCCGCGGGTCGCCAGCTCGTCCACGATGGCCCGGGGCGCGGCGGGATCGGCCAGGTCGGCGGTGAGCACCTGCGCCGAGATGCCGTACATCCCGGTCAGGTACTTGGCCACCTCGTCGAGCTTGGGCGTGGTGCGCGCCACCAGCACCAGGTCGTGCCCGTCCTTCGCCGCGAGGCGCGCCAGCTCCAGCCCAATGCCCCCAGACGCGCCCGTGACGAGCGCCACCGGCCGGCTCACGGAATCCGCCCCGCGCGCCGGAGCAGGGTCACCACCTGGTCCATCGGCAGCGCGTACACGCGGTAGCCGTCGGCGCCGTCCATGGTCTCCGCGGCGGCCATCGCGTTGATGATGGCCTCCTCCGTGGCGTCCACAGTGGCCTCGAGCAGCGGGTTGATGCGGTCGTTGGGCCACATCTGTACCGTCACCGCCGAGTCGGGCGCCGCGGCGCCGGCGTTGGCGGTGGAGAAGGCCACGAAGATGTCGCCCGAGCTGTCGCCGCCGATCCCGCCCAGCCGGCCGATGCCGAGCGCCACCCGCTTGGCCAGGCGCTGGAGCTGGTGCGGCAGCAGCGGCGCGTCGGTGGCCAGCACCACGATGATGGAGCCGAGCTCGGTGCGGCCGCTCTCGCGGTCGCTCCGGCCGGGGGCG